>DASUMO010000523.1:0-3615 GCA_036277695.1 Chitinophagaceae bacterium | reverse complement strand
GACTTAAAATTACAACAGGATTTCAACGTAAAATTGGGTAATAAAATTTACCAGTTACAAGTTTCATATGATGTATTCAACTTCACAAATATGATAGACAGGGATTGGGGACGGCAATATTTTATTACAAACGACCAGTCCATCATCCTGGATTTTGCCGGCTATGTCAGCAGCACTAACTTAACACCTCAATACCGGTTTACACCGCCTGCCAACGGCAGAACTTATAATGTTTCAGACGGAGTATTTAATAGCTCTCGCTGGACCAGTCAACTCGGAGTTCGTCTGAACTTCTAATCGACCTCAATTAAAAAACCGGCTTCCAGGCCGGTTTTTTGTTTGGAATGAGGGGGAGATTTTCTGCTAAAATCAACTTGTAATCCACGCCCCTACCAGTAGCTTTTGAAATCCCTTCCCCATCCCCATTTCAAAAATTCAGGCATGGCCTGGGCCCAGGTAGGAATATCATGTGCGCCTTCCGGCATTTCGAGATAATAAAGGTCTTTTTCTTTGTCATATCCTTTTAGCTGAAGTTCTTTCAGGATATCGAGGGTATCATCAATTGAATCGATAATACCATTATTATTCCGGTCCCTGGTCTCATCCTTATTGCCGCATTGCAAGAAGAATTTAAGACCCGGGTGATAAGGTCCCTGCCGGATTTGCTGCTGCATGATCCGGTGCTGATCATCTTCGTAAGCAGGATCATCCTGGTCCAGGCTGCGCCACCAGAAAGAGCCGGAGAATACGCCGGTTTTCTTAAAAATGCCCGGGTGATTCCATACAATGTCCATGGCACTAAGTCCGCCCAGTGAAAAACCAGCAAAGGCTTTTTCAGCGAATTGGTCCAGGGAAAAGGTCTTATCAATAAAGGGCAATAATTCCCGTAAAATAAACCGGGAATATTCCGTGGCTTTGGCACCCCTTCCCAAATAATCGGGTTGCGCAGCAATGCCATATTCCATTCTTCGTTCCGGGCCCGCGTGTATGGCCACGCAAAAAAGGGGTTGAATGGCCTTTTGCATATAGAGGTCTTCGAGCAGGGACCCGAAATACATCTCTTTCATACTTTGCCCGTCATTGATCAGCACTAAACTAAGTGGCCCGGAAACATGCCGGGGTAAATAGAAATCCACCTGCACATCCCGCAGCAGCCATTCAGATACGATTATATGGTTTTCCACCAGAATACCGGACCTATTCCTGTGTTGAAGCATAGCGGCAAAAATAACCCGAAAGATTGAAAGACCGAAGACTAAAGTCCGGCAGGAAGTCTGGAGTTTTAAGAATTTATAGATACAGGGTTACTCTTTGTTCCACTTTTAGACTTTTGGTCTTCCCGACTTTCGTTCTCTCCAACTATAAACTCCCGGACTTTCCGACTTTCCGTCTTCCCGACTCTTCCTGATTTGTTTATATGATCGCGAAAAAATAAATTTGGAAGCGCCCGATGGCTTCTTCGCCACGCGAAGAGTATATCTTACATTTACCTAAAACCAGTTTATGAAGAAAATCGGCATCCTGCATGGCAAGGAACGCTCATTTCCCGAAGCATTTGTTGCACGTATTAACAGTAAAAAAGTTGAAGGAATAGCGGCGGAACCTGTCCGGATAGATAAGGCAATGCAGGGTGAACCGCCCGGCTATGCCGTCATCATTGACCGCATTTCCCAGGATATTCCTTTTTACCGCACCTGGCTGAAAAATGCAGCTCTGACCGGGACTGCCGTGATCAATAACCCTTTTTGGTGGAGCGCTGATGATAAGTATTTCAATAATTGCCTCATGACAAAAGTCGGTGTACCGGTTCCCAAAACTGCCATCCTACCTTCCCGCGATCTCCCCGATGATACGTCTGATGAATCATTCAGTAACCTGGCTTTTCCACTGGATTGGGATTCTATTTTCAAGTATGTAGGATTTCCGGCTTATATGAAACCATTCGCGGGGGGCGGTTGGAAGCATGTATATAAGCTGAACAATGCAGAGGAATTTTTCCAGAAACACAGTGAAACCGGCCAACTGGTGATGTTGTTACAGGAGGAGATCGTTTTCGATGAATACTACCGTTGTTATTGTATTGGGGGGAAACATGTTCGAATCATGTCGTATGAACCAAGAAACCCCCATCATCTTCGTTATGTGGCGGATTTCAAACCTTCTGCCGAACGACTGCAACAAATGACGGATATTGTACTACGGATCAATAAATACCTGGGCTACGATTTCAATACCGTAGAGTTAGCCTTGCGGGATGGTGTTCCCTATGCGATTGATTTCTGTAATCCCGCCCCCGATGCGGAAAGAACCAGTGTGGGGGAAGAGAATTTTGAATGGGTGGTAGAAACGGCCGCAAACTATGCTATAGAAAAAGCCCTTTCTCATTCGGGCAACGGCGACAACCTTACCTGGGGAGAATATGTAAAAAGAAGCAGCGCCAAAAATTCACTGGTTTAATTTCATTTACCCATCACTCCCGTCAGGCATCACCAAATTCGATCCATAACTAATTGTCATGAACCTGAATTACAAAAGTTTCACCCTGGGTGTTGAAGAAGAATACATGGTACTCGATCCCCAAAGCCTGGAATTGAAAAGTCATGAGCAGAAAATTGTACAGGAGGGACAAAAAGTAATTAAGGACAAGGTCAAAGCGGAAATGCACCAGGCCGTGGTAGAAGTAGGCACCGATATCTGCCAGGATGCTGACGAAGCATTTGCAGATGTGGCATTGCTGCGAAAAACAATTGGGGGAATCGCTGATAGCCTTGGCTTCGCCATGGGGGCGGCAGGTACACATCCCTTTAGTCACTGGGAAAGCCAACTGATCACGGATCATATCCGGTATAGTGAAATCGTGAATGAACTCCAGGACGCCGCCCGCAGTAACCTGATATTTGGATTGCATGTGCACGTGGGTATGGAGAACCGGGAAATGGCCAACCATATTGCTAATTCCACCCGGTATTTCTTACCGCATATATATGCCCTGAGTACTAACTCGCCATTTTGGGAAGGTCGCCTGACCGGTTATAAATCCTTCCGCACTAAAGTATTTGACAAATTCCCCCGCACCGGTATACCCGAAGCCTTTGACAGCATTGAAGCCTATGACAACTATGTAAAGCTGCTGATCAAAACCAACTGTATCGATAATGCGAAAAAGATCTGGTGGGATCTGCGGGTACATCCTTTTTTTAATACCGTTGAGTTTCGCATTTGTGATGTGCCGATGACCGTGGATGAGACCATTGCCATCGCCTCCCTGTTCCAGGCAGTTTGCGCACGTATTTATATGTTACGTTCCAAGAATCTCAATTTTATTCAATACCCCCGGCCACTGATCAATGAAAATAAATGGAGGGCCAGTCGTTATGGGATTGACGGATTCCTGATCGATTTTGGGAAAGAAGAAGAAGTCAACACGCGGGCCCTGATTTATGAACTGCTGGATTTCCTGGATCCCGTGCTGGATCATTTGGGAAGCCGGCACCGGATTGGCTATGTACATAAGATGCTGGAACAGGGTACCGGCGCCGATCGCCAGTTGGCCGTCTATGAAAAAGATAAAAACCTGCTCAGCGTGGTGGATTATATAAAAGGTAATTTTTTAAC
>DASUMO010000522.1:0-20471 GCA_036277695.1 Chitinophagaceae bacterium | reverse complement strand
ATCGATATGAGTATCCGGATTCATCATAGGCTAAAATTAGAATAGTTGTGGATGGAAAATTCAACCATATTTTTCTATAATTCCCAACCCGAATAAAGCAAAATCATATTTTACCGGGTCATCTTTATCCAGTTTTCGTAGGTAGGCGGTAAGTTCCAGGGCAGCCTGCCAGTCAGTTTGTTTTCGTTTGAGTAAATTGAAAAGACGGGCCACGCGGGCTACATGCAAGTCAAGCGGGCAGATCAGTTGAGCGGGCCGGATCTTTTCCCAGATTCCAAAATCAACACCCCTGTCATCCTTTCTCACCATCCAGCGTAAAAACATATTCAGCCTCTTACAGGATGAATTTCTTGCAGGCGTGGCAATATGCTTTTTTGTGCGGGCAGGCACATATTCCAGGGAAAAACAATACTGGTGAAACCCGATCAGCATCTCTTCGATATTTTCTCCATGACGGGTAAAGGCGTTTTCCAGTGTATCATGACGGCTGTAGTGAAACCTGAAAAATTCAATGAAATACAAAAGATCAGTGGCGTTAAAGGTCCGGTGTTTAAAGGAGATTAATTTTATAAGATCTTTTTCCTGGTGCTGCAGGCAGAAATCATGTGGCGATAGATCCATAAGCTGCATCAGCTCTTTTGACTTTTGTATTATGGTGGCCCGGTTACCCCAGGAAAATATCGCTGCAAAAAAGCCGGAAATTTCTATATCCTGCTTTTTGGAAAACAGGTGAGGAATGGAAACAGGATCGGTGGAAATAAAAGAAGGTTGATTATAGAGATCAACCTTCGCGTTTAAGAAATCCTGGAATGAATCCTTTTTTATCATTTATTGCCTGCTACACAGGGTTTCTGCCCTGGATCACACGCAACAAAATTGCGATAATTGCAATTACCAGCAGAATATGAATAATGCTACCGGCTGAAAAAACAAAGAATCCGAGTATCCATCCAATTAACAGGATGACCGCAATTAAGTACAGCATAGTTATAAGTTTTATGATTTACAATATCTTTTCATTCTCTCTCTCATCTCCTTGAATACCCAATTCTATGCCAGCGTAAAATCAGTAATAAAAAGGAGAAAATCCATTGAAAAAAGGCCTTTCTGCGGGGAATTAGCGCCCCATTTCTGGCCAGGGGGTCTAAAGCCCAAAGAAAGCCAATAGGTAGAATAACCAAGCCTGTTTTTTATATGCAGAAGGGCTATTAGCCAGGGAGTAAAACTAACAAAGCCCGGCTTAACCAATGGCCTGGCGCAGGTCTTCTACCAGGTCTTCGGCATCTTCAATTCCCACGCTTAAACGGATCAGGGAATCAGTCAGCCCATTTTTTATCCTTTCTTCCCTGGGTATGGAAGCATGTGTCATGGATGCGGGGTGATTGATCAGCGACTCAACCCCACCCAGGCTTTCCGCCAAGGAAAATAAACGGGTGGAAGAAAGTAGTTTCATCGCGGTTTCTACGCTATCATCTTTTAATGTAAAACTGAGCATGCCGCCAAAATCCCGCATTTGTTTTTTAGCCACGGCATAACCCGGGTGATCTTCGAATCCCGGCCAGTAAACACGGCCAACCCGGGCATGGTCACGCAGCCAGTGAGCGATGAGTTTCCCGTTCTCACAATGTTGTTTCATCCGTACATGCAGGGTTTTGATTCCCCTTAATACCAGGAAACAATCCATGGGACCAGGTACGGCGCCACAACTTTTCTGGATAAAATAAAGTTTTTCACGCAAGGCCGCATCATTCATAACTAGGCAACCCTGTATCACATCACTATGGCCCCCCAGATATTTCGTCACTGAATGCATCACAATATCCGCTCCCAGGTCAAGAGGGTTTTGTAAATAAGGAGAAGCAAACGTGTTATCAACCGCCAGTAAAATCTGTTTAGGCCGGGTGATTTCCGCCACAGCTGCGATATCCGTAATGTTCATCAGGGGGTTGGTAGGTGTTTCCAGCCAAACCAATTTGGTTTTTTCGTTAACTGCTGCCTGGATATTGGCAATATTCGTTGTATCAATATAAAGAAACCTGATACCAAATTTTTCAAATACTTTGGAGAAAAGCCGGTAGGTGCCTCCATACAGGTCATTGGCACATATCACCTCATCACCGGGCGCCAGTAGTTTGATCACTGCATCAGTGGCGGCAACCCCGCTGCTGAATGCCAGCCCAAATTGTCCATTTTCGATAACGGCCAAAGCTTCTTCCAGGGCTTTACGGGTGGGGTTCTGAGAACGGGCATATTCAAATCCTTTATGCTGGCCGGGAGCTGACTGTACATAAGTTGATGTCTGGAAAATGGGGGTCATGATAGCGCCGGTGGAAGGATCAGGTTCTGCGCCGGCATGAATAAGTTTGGTAGCGATCTTCATTACATTTATTTTATCTGTTCAAAACTCGTTGCCCTTACATTAAAGCAGGCCTGCAAAGATGTGAAATATCATTTAAATGGGAAGTCCGGTTGTTTACAAGAGAAAATAGAATAGATCGGGCTGTTTTACCACTCATCAGGGCATAGGCTTCTTTAACATTACTATAAAGGTTGATTAACCAGTCCGTCTATCATGTTTAATGCCCGGAAATCCGTTATTCGAAATGAGTTTTACGGGTTTCAGCATGTTTTAAGGGATGTTACATACTACGCTAACACAAACTTCATTTACCAGTAATAGCAATTCCCTTGCCTTTGACAGGTGCTGCCAGTAGATTTGTTTTGGATTCGATCATTAACCAAAAAAAGTATACCATGAAAAAATTCATCTACCTGGCTGTTCTGCTAACCAGCCTGTCAGCCGCTGCCACTGCTCCTCCTGAAATCAGTGAAAAAGTTTTAAAAGCATTTAAAGAAACTTTCGCCAATGCGAAAGATGTAACCTGGAAAGAACTCGATAATAGTTGCCAGGCAAATTTTAAACTCAGTGAGATCCAGGTAAGAGCCATGTATGATAATGAAGGGAATCTGCTGGAGACCGTCCGCTATTATGGCGAACAAAACCTGCCCCCGAATATCCTGGCAAAATTGAAAAAGAAATATGCAGGAAAAGAGGTATTTGGCATCACGGAAATTTCCTCCGAAAGTGAAATGTCTTTCCATATCACACTTAAAGATGAAAAGAACTGGTATGTTGTAAAAGCTGATCCTTATGCCAACCTGCAGCAAACAGATAAATTCAAAAGAGCCGAAGGAGAATAAAACCTTGCAGCGGTCCATTAGTATCTATGATCCACGTCCCGGTCGTCCCGGGACGATTTTTTTTACAGATAGGCCGCTGCAGACAAGTAGCGCCAGTCATAATTGCCTGCAGTATGGCTGTCCAGTGCGAGAATGGGTTTGCCGAGCGTTTCGGCTTTGAGGATTTTTTCTTTAACGAGTTTTTTCCTGGCTTCGCGGATTGCTTCCTGCAGGCGCGGATGCTGCATCCATTCCTGCTGGGGTGGTTCAAAACCGGTTTTATCCTTTCGCCAGGTAATATCCGGTGGCAATATTTCTTTCATCGATCTTCTTAAAATCCACTTGGTTCTTCCCTGTCGTATTTTAAAATGGGCGGGAAGGGAAAAAATAAATTCTACCAGTTCATGTGAAAGAAAAGGTAGCCTTACTTCACGGCCATGAGCCATGGAATTGCGATCGGCATACCGCAGTAACTCTTCCAACCCGTGGATACAGGTGTTGAAATATAAAGCTCCGTTCAGGGTAAAATAATCCGGGGTGGTATAATAGGCTTCCCGGCTTTGCTCTTGTATAAATTCCCGGGTAAGGTCTTCGTGCCGGAGGGCTTTGAAAAGATATTGCCTTTCCAGTATCACGCTGGCCAGGTCCGGGAATAAAGAGGCGATGATATTTTTCAAACCGAATTGTTCGGTTATCCCCAGGTCATGAGCGGCCTTTAACTCCCCACTTCGAACCAGTTTGCGTTTGATAAATAATTCCTGCCAATACCATTTAAAGTATTTATGATAGCCGGCCAGTGTTTCATCAGCTCCTTGCCCGTCCAGGATGACTTTCACATCCTGTTCACGGGCCAGCTGATAAACTTTATTTTGTATATAGATGCTGGCTGAGCCAAATGGTTCATCCTGGTGCCGGCATAATTTTTCCCAGTCATTGACCAGGTCATCAGCACGGACTGTGGTGGTATAGTTTTGTAATCCAAAGTGCTCGCTGACATGTTTTGCCAGGTGACCTTCATCTTTGCGATATCCCGGGAAAACGGCTGTAAAGCTTTTCAATTTTTCGTTTTTAACAGGCGAACTTTCTCTCAACTGATGAACCAGTGCCAGAAGGGAGGAACTGTCCAGGCCGCCGCTGAGTGAACTGCCGATGGCCACATCGCTGCGTAATCTTCTTTTAACTGAATCGCGCAATAACTGGTCAAATGTTTCGATGGCCAGCTTATCGTTAATTTTTTTATTACTGTAAGTAGTATCCAGGTCCCAGTATTTTTCAATCACCGGTTGCTTTACTGCCGGGGAATAATACAATTGGGAAGCGGCGGGTAATTTTTGGATATTGGTATAAAATGTTTCCCCCGGACGGGCGGGATTATCGGTATAACCGATAGTAATAAAATTGAATAATAATTGCAGGTTTAATTGCCGGGGAATGCCAGCTGCCCAAAGGGCTTTTATCTCGGAGGCAAAAAGAAAATATTGCCCGTCAAAAGAATAAAAAAAAGGTTTTTCGCCAAAGCGGTCCCGGGCAGCGAATAAAGTTTGTTCGGTTTCATCCCAGATGGCAAAAGCAAACATTCCGTCAAACTGTTCGGTGCAATCAGCTCCCCATTCAGCATAAGCAGCCAGGATCACTTCAGTATCCGATTTGGTATGAAACGAGTGACCCTTTTTTTCGAGCTCTTCCTTTAGTTCAATATAATTATAAATCTCACCGTTATGAATAATGGTATAGCGATCCCTGTACTGCATAGGCTGGGCGGCAAAGGGACTCAGGTCAATAATTGCCAGCCTGCGGTGCCCGAACAAGACATGACCCGATGAGTTCTGCCAGTTTGCTGAACCATCCGGACCGCGGTGTGCCAGAGCATCCGTCATTTTCAGCAGCTGGGGCTGTTTATAAAAGGGATTTGATTGTATAATGCCGGCAATGCCACACATGCGGGAAATCAAAAAAATTGATCGGTTGTACTGCGTACGCTTATGGAAGCGTTCAGAATTTAAATGGTAGCCTTACTTCAATCGTATCCCAGGCCATCAGCAAATCGGCCCCTTCCGCATTTGGCTCAAATACCATGGAGAAATACTCCATGCGTTGCGAAGAGCGTGTGGAAGGGACTTCGATCCGGGCTATGTCTTTAGATACATCCTGCTGTAACCCCCAGGTATCGGTGTTGGAATTAAAAACAAAAGTCCACTTTTCCGCTGTGGGAATGCAATATAGTATGTAACGACCTGCGGGAATTTTTTTTCCTTTTACGGTGGCGTCGCCGAAGAGCTGCAGCTCCGTCGATTCATTGGCACCCAATCTCCAGGGTTCATTGAATTGTAAGATATCCGGGAAAAGATTTCTACCCTGCAGGTGGGGGCGGCTGTAAATCACTCTTGCTTTGGGTGGCGCTTCGGTGGATTTAGCCATTTTCAGTTTGGGGTAATCAACGGGATAATAACACATATCCATGGGCGAAATATCGACACCGGGATATAGGGAGCTCAAGGGTTCCGGACTGGCTGGCTGCAGGGTATCCCTGTTTGCCGGTTCTACTTTCTCTGTTCCATCGCCGGGCCCGGGGCCACAGGATAAGAGTAAGCAGAGCATGCCTGGGAGTAAGAGCAAACTTCCTTTCATATCCTGCTAAATTAATGAACAATAGGCATAGCTACACGCACGTTATCCCATGCGATAATAAGATTAATCCCGGTAACAGTTTTTTCAAAAGCCATAGTAAAGGCTTCCGTTATGTCGGTGCTTCTTTGTACAGGCAGTTCCACTCTCTGCAAATCTTTTTTGGGATCGTATTTAAAATGCCCCCAGGTATCGGTATCCTTGTTTATAATGATGGTCCAGGTTTTTTCCTGGGCGATGGCATATAACGTGTAGCGGCCTTTACCGATCCGCTTTCCATTGATCCGAACGGGTTTGAAAAATTCGATTTCGGTGGCTTCGTTGGCACCCAGCCTCCACAATTTTCCGTATTCAACCAGTCCCCCGAACAGTTTCCGGCCTTCCTTACGGGGGCGACTGTAGATCACTCTTGCCAGCAGGGGCTCCGTGATTTTATTCTGGATTTTTAAGACAGGATAATTATAAGGGTAATAACTAATGTCCAGGGGGGACTTATCAACCGGGGGCAGGGTTTGGGCCCGCAATAAAAAGCAATGGACTAACCCGGCAATAAAGAAAACGAGAAAAGAAATTCTTTTCATAAGCGGTTTATTTATTATAAGGCAGCAAATGTATGGCCCTTACCTGAAAGAAGGAAACGACCCACCTGTCAATCCTTCAAATTGGTCGAGGGCAAACGATTTCAGGTCTGCCCAGAACTGACGATAATATTCGTGTAAAAGTTGGTAATGCTGTTCAAACAAATGAATAGCGGTTTCACTGTCACTCAGGTAAGTGGCGCGCCGCACCACTCCGGCCAGGCTTTTTTGTGCACCCCATTTGTGCCGGTAATTATAAAGCCAGTTTTGAGATTTCATATATGGATAAAGCTGTAGGAAGTTGTCGGGAAGCCATTCCTGTTGCTGGTCCAGGGTCGCAAATACGGTTTGGGAAAATTCGTAAAGCGCTTCCCCGCCAAATTCTTTTTCATCGGTTGCCAGAAAATGATCGTAGACAACATCAATAAAGGCACCGCTGTACAAACGGTAATGAGGCCGGAAAATATTCTTGGCCAGCCCGGTTACCGGGTGATCATCTGTAAAAGTATCAATAGCCCGGTGCAGGGTAATCCCCTGCTGGATAGCAGGGGGATAGTCAAATTTTTTCTTTCCTTTTACAAAATCACTGATCAGATTGCCCACCAGGATTTGGGGATGTCCAAAAGAGAGGTATGCATGGGCGAGGTAATTCATAAGGCCAAGGTACAAGGTAGAGGGCACAAGATGATAGGATCAGGATTTTTGTTTCCTGTATAACTTATAGGAATAGATACAGGGAATGATAACGATGATGAAAGTAACCGCGAAAAAAATAATAAAGGTCGTTATGGGTGGTGTGAAGAGGCAAATCACGGCCAGCAGCAAGCCGCCGCCAAACCAGAGTTTGCCCGCCATTGCATGCGTTTTCCGCCAGTTCTCTTCGTTTTCCAGGGTCCAGGGCAGGCGTAACCCGGCAAAATAATTCGGTTTAAGGTTAGGCATATAATTTCCAATTGCGGCAAATAGTAATCCAATGCCTGCGAATATAAAACCCATGCTCAGTTTCAGGCTGCCGCTGACAGCTGAATTGATAAACAGGCATAATATGCCGGCAATAAATACCACAACGAGAAAACCGATTCGCTGCAAGCGTCCTTTATTCTCGGCTGCGTATTTTTTGGGGTCAATCCGGTAAATATTGGTTAGGATAAGGTAGCTCAATGCATTCATCACGATCAGCACGAAGGCCAGGGTCAATAACTCATTCTTGCTTCCATAACGGTCAGGATTCCCCTGCAAATCATAATGCATGGCCACCTGTTGCGGAATTTTATTCCAGACCAAACCCAGGTAGAGGGCCGGGATCAGCATGATCAACCAGACGATTTTTTTCAGAATGGTATTCATAATTATTTCTTTTTTGCTTTGAACTGCAGGAGCCATTTCAGGATATCATCTACTACCGTTGTGTTTAATGAATAATATACATACTGCCCGTCTTTTTCAGCGATGACCAGGTTGGCCTGCTTCAAGAGATCAAGATGATGTGAAATGCTGGGCCATGAGATCTTAAAGCGCTCTGCGATTTCCCCTGCCGTCATATCTCGTTCCTGCAAAAGTTGCAGGATTTCTCTGCGGGTGGCATCATTCAGGGCTTTAAAAACAGCATTCATAGTTTCAATTGATTCATTAAATATTTAGACAAATGTCTAAATATTAATCCAATTTTCCAAATCCGGCTTTGATAAATGTCTTAATTCAGGTACAAGCGGTTGGAAACCCTGTATTGCCGGTTTATGTTGATTAGCCGTTGTTAACGCTGCTTAACAATGCCCCCCTTTAATCACAATTGGCTTGCCACCGGCTGTAACACGATCTACATTTGTGACGTCTTATTAAACAAATGATATTTTTAAAAGAAAAAACCATTAACCATTAAAATAATTAATCAATGAAAAAGATGACAATGATACTGGCCCTCCTCGTAACTACGCTGGGAGCATTTGCCGGTGATGAAAAAGTAAATGCCAGGGTACTCGAAGCATTCCAAACTGAATTTTCTGCTGCGAAAGAAGTAAGCTGGACTTCCGGCTCCGATTATTTCAAGGCTGATTTTACATTCAATGGCCAGCATGTAAGTGCTTTTTACAGCCAGGAAGGTGAACTCATGGGGCTGACGCGTTATATTACCTCGCTCGATCTGCCCATGAACCTGCAGGCCAGCCTGAAAAAATCCTATGCTGATTTTTGGGTAAATGACCTGTTTGAAGTAACAAAAAGTGATAGCACCGGTTATTATATCACGCTGGAAAATGCCGATACACTGATTGTATTGAAAGCATCTGCTGATAATGACTGGAGCGTATATAAGAAAGTAAAAAAGAGCTAAAGATAGTTTTGGTGTGTGGTAAAAAACAAGCCCTGGGTCCCGAACAAAAATGAAGGATTGCAGGGTTTTGTTTTTATAACGATTACTGATTTGATCTATTTGTTATTGTTCTTAACAACGGCTACCACCAGTCATTTTATCCTTGTATGCCTTTAAACGCTTAGATATATTTGATACCTGACCAAGTTTCATTAACTATTAAACCTTACAACATGAAAAAGTTTTTTTTATCAGTTTGCGCTTTGCTTACGATAGGAACATCGGTAATCCTCGCCAATACTGTCCCCGAAGCCAATCCCCGCGCTTTGGAGGTTTTCAAAAAAGAATTCTCCAGCGCCGAGCAGGTTAAATGGTCCGTAGAGGGAAATTATAACAGGGCTTCCTTTGTTATGGGCGGCAACCGCGCTGTCGCATTTTTTAACCAGGAAGGAGAGTTATTGGGCTCCATGCGTGATATTCTTTACAACCAATTACCCCTGGCTGCGATCAAAACACTGGATAAACAATTTTTTGGTTATGCCGTTTATGAACTCCGTGAACTGACCAACCAGGAAACAGGTACACGCTACAAAGTGGTCGTGGAAGGGAAAGCAAAAAAATACCGTCTTACCCTAACACCCGATGGCGTGACAGAAGAAATTGAGAGGATAAGAAAATAAATTGTTAGACCTTCGATCGTGAAAGTTCCCTGCCTGGCGGGGAACTTTTGTTTTTAAGGATTCTTCCTTCCAGCCGTATTAGTGAATACTTTAATTTTGCCCTTCCTGCAACAGGTCCTGGCACCACATGGTGCGGTTGAACCGCGGGGCAGGATTACATTTTAAATTTAAAGCATGAGCAAAGGTCCCATTTCGCAGTTTATCCGGCACCACTATCGTCATTTTAATGCGGCAGCATTAGTGGATGCTGCCAAAGGGTACGAATCCCATTTATTGGAAGGTGGAAAAATGATGATCACGCTTGCAGGTGCTATGAGCACGGGCGAACTGGGTATTTCCCTTGCCGAAATGATTCGCCAGGGGAAAGTGGACATCATTAGCTGCACCGGCGCCAATTTGGAAGAAGATATCATGAACCTGGTAGCCCATTCCCATTATAAAAGAATTCCCCATTACAGGGACCTGACCCCCCAGGAAGAATGGGAGCTTTTAGAAAACCATTACAACCGTGTTACGGATACCTGCATTCCGGAAGAAGAAGCTTTCCGGCGTTTGCAACAACACCTGGTTAAACAATGGAAACAGGCAGAGGCGGCAGGAGAACGTTATTTCCCCCATGAATTTCTTTATAAGACGTTATTGAGCGGGGATCTGAAACAATATTATGAAATCGATCCAAAAGACAGCTGGGTTGCAGCAGCTGCTGAAAAAAATATACCCATCGTAGTTCCGGGATGGGAAGACAGCACCACGGGCAACATATTTGCCAGTTATGTAATCAAAGGAGAACTAAAAGCTGAAACAGTGAAAAACGGGATTGAATACATGGTATGGCTGGCTGATTGGTACCGGAAAAATTCTTCGGGCAAGGGAGTGGGATTTTTCCAGATCGGTGGAGGGATTGCCGGTGACTTCCCGATTTGCGTGGTGCCCATGATGTACCAGGACCTGGAATGGCATGATGTTCCATTCTGGAGTTATTTCTGCCAGATCAGTGACTCAACCACTTCTTATGGTTCTTATTCCGGTGCTGTACCAAATGAAAAAATAACCTGGGGGAAACTGGATGTAAAAACTCCCAAATATATCGTGGAAAGTGATGCGACTATTGTAGCACCTCTGATTTTTGCCTGGGTACTGGGCTGGTAAAAAATGATCCTAAAAAAACCGGTTCCCGACACCGGTTTTTTTAACCCCTTAAATTCCCAATTCTTTTTTCAGTCGCTGTGCCTCCCTTGCATTCTGAAAACCTGCTATAAAAAGGTATATGATAACTGCTTTACTGATCCAACCACTCACTGCAGCCAGACCGCCTGTGCTGATGATAGCATAGATCCATAAGCCACCCACGATGACAGCGCCAATGATCATCGCCAGCATCGGCTCTTTGATTGCCAAAAACCCCAGTCCCGTAATAATTGCGGGAACAAGCATAACCCATAATACCATCACGGAATTAAGCTGGTCGGCCATCATCAGGGCAAGAAAGTCCAGCAGAAAAATCACGATAGCAATAGTAAAGAGCTTGTTTTTTGTTTTACGGATTTCCATTTCCAGGATTTCTTTCTGTGTTTCCTGGTAGTTATCATACAGGCCGGCAACTACCTGTTGTTCATTTGCAGGTTCGGTCATGGTAATGAGTTATGAATAAAAAAATATAGAATTTCAGCAACCTGTCAGAGAAAGCCCTGGGCAGATGATTCCTGATTCAATTCGTGTTGGCTCAGGCGCAAACCATTTTTTCTACACGGCGCTGGTGCCGCCCGCCTTCGAAATCAGTTGACATAAAAACCTGTAACATTTTTTCTGCATCACCGTGTCTTACAAAACGCCCCGGGATACAGATAATATTTGCATCATTGTGCTCCCGCACCAGTTTTGCGATCTCCTCACCCCAGCAAAGGGCGGCCCGAATACCCGCGTGCTTGTTGGCGGTAATGGCCACTCCATTGGCAGTGCCGCAAAGTAAAATGCCAAATGCATAATCACCGCTTTCCACCGCGCTGGCAACAGGATGAGCGAAATCGGGATAATCAACTGAATCTTTTGTGTAGGTACCAAAATCTTTATAGTTAAGCCCTTTTCCTTCCATGAATGAGATCAGGTCTTCCTTGATATCGAATCCGGCATGATCGCTGCCTATGGCAATGGGTTTGCGGAGATCGAAAGGAGAATGCATACAAAGCAATTTTGAAGTAACAAAAAATCAATGGCTATGTAAAGTTAGGAAGACTGCCAGAAAGCCGGTCTTAAATTTTAAAGCTCATGACAAACAGCTACTTTGAGAAATGGAGAGCTGTAACGATTCATCAACTCCATTCGTTGCGTTCATTATCCTGCCGGCGATTGATGCGGGTAGCAATGATAATACTGGCTTCAAACAGCAGGTATAAAGGAACTGTAACAATAGTAAGACTGAAAGGATCAGTGGAAGGCGTAATGATAGCTGAAGCAATCAGGATGATGATGAATGCATGCCTCCGGTATTTACGCAGGAATCTCCCGGTTATGATACCGATGCGGGCCAGCACCATGACCAGTAAGGGCATCTGGAATAAAACCCCGATTCCGACCGTGGTATAGATCAGGTTTTCCAGGTAATCGGAAAAACTGGGCATAATCGTGATCTGGTCGCTTAGCTTATAATTGAAATAAAAGTTTACCATGAAGGGTGTCAGGATAAAATAACCAAAAGCCACTCCGGTGAAGAACAAAAGCGATACCCAAAAAATGACACCCCGGGTTTGTTTCAATTCCTTTTGAGATAAAGCGGGTCTTACAAATTTCCAGAACTCCCAAAAGATATAGGGAAAGGCGAGGATAAAACCACCAATAAAAGAAAGTGTAAAAGAAGCAATGAACTGACCCGTCATGGTCGTTTCCAGGAATTTCGCATCCACCTGTTGAAAACATAAAGTATCCCCGATCCCGATAAAATTACCAAATCGGCAAAGCCAGCGGGCGGAGATAAAATCCGAGCGGGTAGGGGCAAACAGTAGCTGGTCCACTACAAAATCAGAATAAATGAATACCAGGACAGCGCCCACCAATACAGCCAGTACGGAACGGATCACATGCCACCTGAGTTCTTCCAGGTGATCAATAAACGACATTTCTGCAGCAGGGTCCTTCTTCCGTTTATTCAAAAAATCCAGTAATGCCATCGGGTGACTTTAAAAAGTGGAGCAAAGATAAGCGGAGAGGGGGAATGGTGAGTTGTGAGTTGTGCTTGCCCGCCGAAGCTTTAGCGAAGGCGGGAGTTGTGAGTCGTGAAGTTTGAGAAGTACTTGCTCACCGAAGCTTTAGCCTGGGCGGGAATTGAGAATAGTGAATGGGCAATGCTGAGCCATCCATCCATGGACTAAATTATTTCAACTTTTTCATTTTAACCATTTCTATCCGCGTATCGCTTACGCTTAGTACATCAAATTCATAATCATCTATGATGATCCTTTCTTTTTGCCGGGGTATGGTTTCATGGAAATGAATGATAAAACCCGAAAGGGTTTCCGAATCATGACCGGGAAATTCAAACCCGTATTTATTTTCCAGGTAATCCAGTTCCAGCCGGCCGGAGAAAATATATTCATTCCCGGCAATCTGCTTTTCAATAAATTCCTCGGTATCGTATTCATCCTCAATTTCACCGAATAATTCTTCCAGCACATCTTCCATAGTAATAATGCCGGCTGTACCGCCGAACTCATCCACCACCCAGGCAATGCTTTTTCTTTCGCGGCTAAATTTGCCGATCAGGTCCGTAGCGCTCATACTCTCCGGGACGGCCGGTATGGGATGAAGGATCGCATCCAGCCGGGCAGGTTGTTTGAACAGGTCCAACTGGTGAATATAGCCGGTAATATGATCGATATCATTTTCATATACGACCAGTTTGCTGAGTTTGGTCTCGATGAATTTCTGCCTCGTTTCTTCAATGGACGCACGTTTGTCAATTCCAATGATCTCTTTGCGGGGAACCAGGCATTGGCGGATCTTCACCTTCGGTAGTTCCTGGGCGTTTTCCATTAATTGGGTATTGCGTTCCTGTTTTTCCTCATCCATGTTCTGCTGGAAAAGGTTTTTCAAATCACTTCTTTTAAACGGTTCTTTGTCCTTATCCACTCTTACATTGAAGACATACTTGAGCAGCCATTCGGCGAGGTTGATCAATCCTTCTGCAAGGGGTGAAAACATCTGGTAAAAGAAGTCAATGACAAAGGCCAGGCGATAAAGGAGCGTATTGCTCCTTGCACGGAAGATGGCCCGGGGGATGAATTCAGTAAAAATGAGCACGACGAAAGTGGCGATTACGATCTCCACAATGATATGAATGGACTCATAGCCGATCCTGAGGTAATCCCAGGCCGGCTTCATGACTGAGCTGATCTGCAGCGAAAAAAAAACCAGGAAAATATTAAAACCAATCAGGGTGGTACCTAAAAAATGAGCGGGGGCGTCTACAAATCTCGACAATAACTGGCCGCTGGTACCGCCCTGTTTTTTTCGCAATTCGATATTCAGGCGGTTGGCACTGTAAAATGCCATTTCAATACCGGCAAAAAAACCCATCAGCATCAGGGTGAGCACAAAGAAAACAATGGTCTTCCATTCTAACATAGGGTAAAGATATTAAAAAGGGTTAAGGTCAGCCAGCGCAGCAACCCGGTTTAGGGGAGGCGGAGAAATTCGCGGACGGCTTGTTCAGCTTCAGCGCAGGCTCTGTCAAGACGGTCATTCAGGATGATCCTGTCAAATTGTTGTTTAAAGGAAAGTTCGTAGGAGGCTTTGTTGATCCTGGCCTGCAGCGTCTCTGCAGTTTCGGTGCCCCTGGCTTCCAGCCTTCTTTTCAATTCTTCAATAGAAGGCGGTTCGATGAAGAGGGAAAGGGAATTGTCGGGAAATTGTTGTTGCACATGAATACCACCCTGTACATCCACATCGAGCAGAGGAGCCTTATGCTGATCCCAGATCCGTTTCAATTCCGATTTGAGCGTACCATAATATTTTCCTTCATACACCATTTCCCATTCCACGAACTCCTGGTGCTGAATTTTATGTTTGAATTCCTCCACTGAAATAAAATAATAGTCTACATTATTTCTTTCATAATTACGGGGTTTTCGCGTGGCTGCCGAGATGGAAAAAGACAGGTGTTGCGGCATTGATTGCAGGAGATGGCGTACCACGGAGGTTTTGCCTGATCCGGAAGGAGCAGCGATAATGATCAGTTTGTTCGGGGATACCATGCGCAAAGAAAGAGAAAAATAAGATCAAACGTAAAAAACCAAAAATGAGTATTGTGGCTCTACAACGTTAACAGGCAAGTGCGGCCTTTGTCTTTCTATACAATTAAGCAAATTGCGGTTAACCCTGGCTTCAATTAAAAATGTACGTCGAGAGATTAAAATAGTATGGAGTTATATTCTTTTTATGTCAGCTCCCAGTCTCCGTAAACGGCCATCGATATCCTGGTAGCCCCGGTCGATCTGCTCAATATTTTGAATTGTGCTTTTTCCCTCAGCGCTAAGCGCAGCAATCAATAAGGAAACACCGGCGCGGATATCAGGTGAACTCATCGTGATGCCACGGAGCGCCTGTTCCCTGTCGAGCCCGATGACGACCGCCCGGTGCGGATCGCAAAGAACGATACGGGCGCCCATATCAATGAGTTTGTCAACAAAAAACAAGCGGCTTTCAAACATTTTCTGGTGGATAAGCACTGAACCTTTCGCCTGGATTGCCGTCACTAAAACGATGCTCAGCAAATCAGGAGTAAAACCCGGCCAGGGGTGATCATAAATAGTGAGCACTGAACCATCGAGGAAAGTTTGAATTTCATAGTGTTCCTGTGCCGGAATATGAATATTATCTCCAATGAAATCCAGTTGTATGCCCAGTTGCCGGAATTTATCCGGGATCTGCCCAAGGAATTCAATACCGGCATCTTTGATGACAATATCACTTTGGGTCATGGCTGCCAGCCCTATGAATGAACCCACTTCTATCATATCGGGTAAAAGCTGGTGATCGGTGCCCCCCAGGTAGCTCACACCCTCGATCATCAGCAAATTACTTCCAATGCCGCTTATTTTGGCACCCATGCGGTTGAGCATTTTGCAGAGCTGCTGTACATAAGGTTCACAGGCCGCATTATAAATCATAGTTACTCCCTTGGCCATTACCGCAGCCATAATAATATTAGCAGTGCCTGTAACAGAGGGTTCATCCAGCAATATTGGTATTCCTTTAAGGTTGGGAGCTTCAAGATGGAAGAAGCCATCTTCGGGATGATAAGTAAAATCAGCGCCCAGTTTTTCAAACCCGATTATATGGGTGTCCAGTCTTCTTCGGCCTATTTTGTCACCCCCGGGTTTGGGTATAAAGGCTCTGCGGAATCGTGATAACAAGGGACCAGCCAGCATGACTGAGCCTCTGAGACGACCACTTTTCTTTTTATATGTTTCGCTGTGCAGGTAATCTATGTTCACATTATTAGCCCTGAAAATGCAGGTATCGCGTTGGGGTCGGTCAATCTCCACATTCATATCGGCCAGCAGCTCGATCAGCAGATTTACATCCAGGATGTCCGGGATATTGGTGATCGTCATTTTCTCGGGGGTCAATAAGACCGCGCTGATGATCTGTAAGGCCTCGTTCTTGGCGCCCTGGGGAATAATTTCACCGCTTAATTTTTTTCCGCCCTGTACTTCAAAAGAATACATACTAAAGTTGATAAAATTGGAACGGTACAAAATAAAACTAAAATGCCGACGGTTTACCGCCGGCTTTTAGCTTAAGAGTTCTTCGGTGATTAAAATCTTTTTTTCTTGAATCCACCCCCGCCACGATTGTCATTGCGGTCATTCCGTCGGCCGCCGCCACCACCACCGCCCCGTTGCTGGAATTTACCCCGCTGTTTTCCATAGCCTCCCCGATCCCTGTTTTCCTGTTGTGGACGAAAAGCTTTGACAAAAGGTGTATTGGTAAAAGTTAGTTGACCCTCGGTAATATTGCTTAATTCGCTTTGAATGGCATCATCATGAACCGTTTCCTTGTGCCAGTTATTATAAGCGAGTTTCATGTAATAGGCGATCGCATTGGCAAATCCCAGTCTCTTATCCGGATTTTCTTCCTTCAGCGCTTTTTTGATCACCACTTCCAGGTTTTTACCCAGGTGTGAGTAGCGGGGATGCCGCTTGGGATAAGGAAGGGGATGCGGTTTGGCCTTCAGTGTTTCCCGGGTGGGTATGGGATAAGGAGATTTTACATCCAGTTTAAAATCGGAAATCAGGAAAAGGTGATCCCAAAGTTTATGACGAAAATCTTCCACATTTTTCAGGTGTGGATTGAGAAATCCCATCAATTCGATAACGGCATAGGTGTTCCTTTGCCGGCGTTCCGGATCCTCAATTGTCAGCACATGCTCGATCATCTTTTGCACATGCCGTCCATATTCACGCATGGTCAGATGGTTTCTGGTGGTATTATATTCCATGTATTTATTAAGGTTGGAGATCAACAAATGTAAGAAAGAAGAACGAAGTACATAATTCAGGGTCAGACTGTCTTTGCAAAGAATACCAGCTTTCATGATTAGAGTCATGCCGGCCTGGCAGGAAAAAAGAAAGGGGCCCCGAACCAAGGCCCCTTTTACAAGCCACCATCCTCTTCCACCTAAGAGGTCGTTTAGTAAAAGTTGAAGAACACAGTCCCGGGCAGCTTCTCCCTCACGCACCGTAAATATCACATAGCCATCCCATTGCCCCGCGCACAAGATCTAACATTTTACGAATTCAGCGCATCCGTATTTTTACTGTGTTTTATAAAAAGAACTTCAAAAATCTGGCAGAATTATCAGCAAATTTGATACCAATCAGTCTTTTTAGAGATTTGAATTTCATTATTTTTCGCTACGATTTCCTAGTGTTTTTTCCTATGAACCTCATCTTATTATCACTAAACCGGAATTCTGGTAAATATACCTTTAACCTTTAAAGCCGGATTTTATTGCTGGGAGGAATTAATGAAAAATGTTTTCAGGTTAGGATAAAGCCAGGCAAAGTGCGGAGTTTGCATCATAGGGTATGTTTTGGTTTTTAAAACGGATTAACTTTTGTAAAAGTAGGGATTGTTATCAAAGAAAGCAATTGTAATATTTCACTTTTTTTCCCGGGTAATAGATAGTCAATACCCGCCTGATTTCCCCGGCAGACAAAGGTAATTTCTGAAGCCTGGCCGGGCAGGTATATGTCTGAGAGTTTTGTCACCGGAAAGTAAGGAATAAGATTACAGCGCTAACTTTGCCCGTTCTAATGCGAATAGCTGTCAATACCCGCTTCCTGCAAAAGGATTTCCCGGAAGGGTATGGGTATTTTCTACACGAAACATTCAAGCGTATCACAACGGCTCATCCTGAACACGAATTCATTTTCATTTTTGACAGGCCTTATGATCCGCAGTTTATTTTTTCACCCAATACCCGTGCTGTTGTCTGTGGTCCGCCTGCAAGGCATCCGGTTTTGTGGAAATTATGGTATGACTTCAGGATTCCTTTGATCCTGAAGAAAACAAGGGCCGACCTGTTCGTTTCCTGTGATGGATTTTGTTCACTGGCCACAGCCATACCCCAATGCCTGGTAGTTCACGATCTTTCCTGGATCCATTTTCCATCTTTTATCAGTAAATCGCATTTGCTGTTTTATAAATATTATACACCAAAATATTTACAGAAAGCTGCCCGGGTAGCTACAGTTTCCCATTTTTCAAAAAAAGACCTGATTACCCAATACGGAATTGGGGAAGATAAAATCGATGTGGTCTTCAGCGCTGCTAAAACTTCATTTCATCCTGCCACTGGCCCGCAAATGACAGTGATCAAAGAAAAATATACCAACGGTAACGAATATTTTCTCTATACCGGTGCCATACATCCCCGCAAAAACCTTTTCAACTTACTCAAATCATTTTCCATATTTAAAAAAAAGCAGAACAGCAATTTCAAACTGTTGATGGCCGGCCGGCTGGCCTGGAAATACGACCAGTTTGTAAAAGATCTGCAGCGATACAAATACCGCAAGGATGTGATCCTGGCAGGCTACCTGCCGGAAGAAGAACTTGTGCAACTGATGTCGGCCGCTTATGCGCTGGTTTATCCATCTTTTTGGGAAGGATTTGGGGTGCCGGTGCTGGAAGCTATGCGCTCAGGGGTGCCCGTGATAACTTCAGTTGATTCGGCAATGCAGGAAATCGCCGGTGATGCTGCCCTTTATGCCAATCCGGCCAGCCCTGAAGACATTGCCGATAAAATGATGCTTATCTATAAAGATGAGCAATTAAGAACCCGGCTGATTCAAAAGGGAATCGGTCAGGAAAAAAAGTATAGTTGGGATAGAACAGCATCGCTGTTGTGGGAAACCATCCTGAAATCGGCCGGGAGGACCGAGCAGCCTTAAACATTGAAACAGTACCTTTGCTACCCTTAAGCAGGAAAAATATGAGCAAATCAACAATAACAATAAGTGTTAACATGGATGAGCAGCGGGTGCCTGAAACCATTGAATGGAACGCTTCGGATACTACCGTAGAGAATGCTCAAAAAGCCAAGGCATTTATGCTTTCCTTTTGGGACGGGGCGGAAAAAACAGCCTTGCGTATTGATCTCTGGACCAAGGATATGATGGTTGATGAGATGGCCGATTTTTTTTACCAGACCATGATGACCATGGCGGATACTTATGGCAGGGCCACCCATTATGCCGAACAGGTGGAGGAAATGAAGAAGTTTGCACAGGATTTTTACCACAAATTCCGGGATCGCCAATTGAAAGAACAAAAGGCCTAGGGGAATAGCGAAATTTCAAATCCCCAATCCCAAATCTCAAAAGCCAAAGCGCAAAGCCCATCAACTTTAAACTCACGACTATGAGCCTGGAACAAAAAATAATGGCAGATCTCAAGGCTGCAATGCTGGCCAAAGACGAAGCGGCTTTAAGAAGTCTTCGCGCCGTTAAAGCTGCTATCCTGCTGGCTAAAACTTCAGAAGGGGCCGGTGGTGAACTGAAAGAAGAAGATGAAATCAAACTGCTTCAGAAACTGGTCAAGCAACGAAAAGATTCCCTTGAAATATTTCAACAGCAAAACAGGGCTGATCTGGCCCTTAAGGAACAGGAAGAAATTGCGGTCATAGAGAAATTTTTACCGCAGCAGCTTTCCCCTGACGAAATAAAGGCCGAGCTGGCAAAAATCATTGCCGCGACCGGAGCACAATCACCGGCCGATATGGGCAAAGTAATGGGAATGGCTAGCAGGCAATTGGCCGGGAAAGCGGATGGTAAAACCATTTCGGTCCTGGTCAAAGAAATGCTGGCGAAATAAACGAATGAGGGTGGCTGATAAATCGTAATCTTACCTTTCATTGCGGCTGTTCATTTTTTCTTTTATCCTTCATACTATGGTTATTGATATTATTGTCGTAATCCTGCTGGTCGTGGCGGTTATCAAAGGCTACCGGCGGGGTTTGATCATTGGCCTTTTTTCGTTTGTTGCTATTATTATCGGGTTGGCCGCCGCCATCAAACTTTCGACATTGGTAGCGGGATACCTGGGAAGTTCGGTGAAGATTTCCGATCGCTGGTTACCGGTTATTTCATTTGCAGTGGTTTTCCTTCTCGTGGTTTTACTGATTCGGTTAGGAGCCCGGGCTCTTGAAAAAACTGCGGAAATGATTACACTGGGATGGCTGAACAAACTCGGGGGTATACTTTTGTATGCCGGTATTTATATAACCGTTTTCAGTATTCTCTTGTTTTATGCAGAGCAACTTCAACTGGTGAAAAAAGAAACGATCGCCAATTCCGGTACTTATTCATTGGTGCAGCCCCTGGGTCCCTGGGCTATCAATGGGATCGGAAAAGTGGTTCCTTTTTTCCGCGACATGTTTACTGAGCTGGAAGCATTTTTTGAAAACCTTTCCGGGAATATACCTCCTGCTGGCAAATAGCCCGGGGTATGGAAAGCTTTATTTCCCATCATTGAATGAGTACTACTACTTGTATCGCAGGAACCGGCGGAAAAACAACTTTTTAAAACAAGCCTGTTGCG
>DASUMO010000521.1:0-5209 GCA_036277695.1 Chitinophagaceae bacterium | reverse complement strand
TGATAGTTGTCGTTTTTGGTAATTCTCCACTAACTCATCAAGCTGCAATTTCGCCTTTCAAATTATCAACCTAATACTAAAAACAATGATGAAGAAGATCGTATTGGCAGCGATGGTTATAAGTATGATCACGACTGCCTGTTCCCGGTCAAAAAACGGAAACGGGAACGCCGCCAATTTATCAAACGCAGTGGTACTGGAATGGAATGAAATTGCCTATAAGGCTTTTGACGGACCAACCTATCAGCATTCCCTGATGGCTGCCCGGATTAATGCCATGACCCAACTGGCCATACATGATGCGGTCAATGCGGTTTACCCTGTTTATGCTTCTTACCAATTTACCGGTAAGGATGCTTTAGCGGATCCGGTTGCCGCTGCAGCCAGTGCGGCCTACACGGTTCTATTGTATGAACTGCCGGCAAAAAAAAGTTTCCTGGATTCGGCACTTACAAAAACGCTGGCCGGCATTCCGGATGGGGATGCTGAAACAAGGGGAATTACGCTGGGTAAGCAGGCAGCAGAAGCCATACTCGAACACCGCAAGAACGATGGGGCCAATGGAGATGTGGCTGGGCAAATTCCACCTTCTTCTGTACCGGGTGTTTACCAGGCTGTGCCGCCTTTCAATATTGTGTTTGCCCCCTTTTGGGAAAACCTGCAATTATTTTCGCTGGAAAGAAAGGACCAGTTCAGGCCAGCACCGCATCCTTCCATCAATAGCACCGCTTATCTCACTGCTTTTAATGAAGTGAAGGAAATCGGTAAGATCAATAGCACCAGCCGTTCTGCCGATGCGAGTGCCTATGCGAAATTCTGGTATGAGTTTTCAGAAGCCGGATGGAACCGGGTGGCCCGGACCGTGGCTGCACAACAGAAATTAAACCTGTTTGAAACGGCCCGCCTGTTAGCATTGGTTGATATGGCCCTTGCAGATGCCTATACGGCAGGTTGGGATTCCAAATTCCATTATAATTTCTGGAGACCTTATACTGCTATTCGCATGGCTGCAACGGATGGTAATGACGGCACAATGGCCGATCCGCAATGGGAGTCCGCAGAGCCAAATCCGCCGGTCCAGGATTATCCTTCCACCCATAGCGCCCTGGGGAATGCAGCTGCTACTGTGTTGGCAAGGATACTGGGCGATAATACGCCGTTCAGCATGACATCTCCTACTGCCGTGCCAGCCGGAACTACCCGCAGCTTCCAAAGCTTTAGCCAGGCTGCCGATGAAAATGCCGATTCCAGGGTACAGGCAGGTATACATTTCCGGTTTTCCTGCCTGGCAGGCCAGGAACTGGGAAATAAGATCGGGAACTGGACATTTGAGAATCACCTGAAACCATTGAATCAATAATTAAAAAACCAGGCCCCTGCAAAGGGGCTTTTTAATTTTGTCATCCCCGGTTTTGGGGATGCACTTATTTATAAATGGCAATTCCTGGTTCCGCAGGGGAATTAGTTTTGGAAAAAATTATAATCATGAAAACCGCGGTTATTATTTTTTGCATGGGTTTTCTTTTAACCTCCAATTACACAATTGTCAACGCTCAACAACGCTGTAAATTGGAATCGTATACCGAAGTGATCCGGCAGCAAGGCAGGGACCCGCTTGACTTTTGCCGGCAGCTTTTGGAAAAATATGATTTGCTGGTTTTTGATGATGCGCTGCACAATGCCGAAGAACCTTTCCGCTTTTATACCCAATTACTCCGGAACAAAGAGCTTCAACAGAAGATAAAATATGTTTTTATCGAAGTTTTCAGCATCACTTCTCAGCCATATATTGACCGTTACCTTGAAAGTGCAGCTAAGGACAGCACCCAGTTGTTGAAAGTATTCCAGGATGATTTCAGTGGATATGGTTGGCGATACCAGACCTACCTGGATTTGTTTTCAGCGATTTGGGAAATCAACCGGGCCTTACCCGCCCTGGAAAAAATAAAGATCATCCCTGTTGATCAGCCCATTTACTGGGAGGCTCTTCATACCCGCCGGGATTATGACCTTTTTCAACAATCCCTGGTTGGAAGGGACTATTTTATGTACAGGAATATTGTGACGGCGCTGAAGGATTTTTCAGAAGGCCGGAAAGGAATTTTTTTAACCAATACCCGCCATGCCTATAAAGGGATCAGGAATGGGAAAGGAAAATATTACTGGAATACGGCGACTTTCCTGCAACAGCATTTCCCGGGCAAAAGCTTTTCATTGCGGATCCATAATGTTTCCCTCTTTATAGAAGGTGTGAAATCGGCTGGGGCCGGCAGAACTTCTGAAGGGCTTGACCGGGTATCTTACAGCTGGGGGCTGATGGAAAATGGTATTTGGGACAGCGCATTTGCAATGGCAGGAAAACCTGTTGCGATTCCGTTACAGGACAATTGTTTTGGAAGAGCAGCCTATGTTGGAAATCATATGCTGGATGCAGCGCAAGGCCAGCTTATGCAGGATGCTTATGATGGTTTGATCTTCCTGGCTCCCCTGAGAAATTTACATTTTTCAGCGAGACTGGACTTTATTTATACCCCGGCATTTAAGAAGGAGCTGGCCAGGAGGCTGCTTCTCCTCCATGATAATGATAGTGCTGCTTTATATAAAAAGCATGATGCAAAAAACATGGATGAATTAATAGATAAGGTCACCCGCTTTGAACCGCGGCGAAAAAATAATTTCCTCGGGGAATAAATAAACGACAAAACAGCCGGTAATGAAAAGAGGCCAACTACTATTTTTTTGTTTCTCCTTATTCCTGGTAGCCAAAGCAAAGAGCCAGTCCTCTTCTTATGCGGATACCGCGGCTGCTTATTTTGAAGAGCTCAGGATGAATGCCCTGCAAAATAAAGAACTGTGGGATTATGATATCTATGCTCCCGTCCTGCTGGTAAATCCGCGGTCACGGGAAGTATTTGCCAATTATCCTGATTCATTAAATGTTTTGCAAAAGGAAAAAAGGATTTATCATGGTTATCTTCCTAGGGAGCTGAATATTTCAAATACATCCCTTCACTGGAATGGAAAAGATTGGGCTATGATCATGTTGCCTCTCCCGGCCGACAGGCATCGCCGGCTGAACCTTCTGTCACATGAATTATTTCACAATGCCCAAAGGCAACTTGGGTTTTTTCCCTATAACCCGGAGAATAATCACCTGGATAAAAAAAAGGGCCGTATCTACCTGCGCCTGGAGCTGCAGGCTTTGGTAAAAGCAATGCATTCAAGTTCCCGGGCTGGCAGAAAAAAACATATCCAGGATGCCATTATTTTCAGGAAATATCGCCATTCAATTTACCCCGGTTCGGATTCCACCGAAGCCCTGATCGAGATCAACGAGGGTATTTGTGAGTATACCGGGATGATGATGAGCCAGCGGAATGTTCAGCAACAGCAGGCCAATTTTGAAAACCGCATCCGCCAGTTTGTACTGGGCAAATCCTACCTGCGTTCCTTTGCCTATGAAACCATACCGGTATACGGATGGTTATTGCAGCAAATCAAACCAGGCTGGAATAAAGAGGTCAATAAAAATACCAACCTGACGGATTTTTTTATTCACTCATTTGGCATTAACCTGCCTGCCAGGCTTTCGGAAAAAGTGGCCGCGATCAGTCCCGGCTATAATGGAGCCGCAATAACAAAGCAGGAGGAACTCAGGGAAGAAAAAACAAAACAACAGATCGTTTTCTATACATCGAAGTTTATCAACGAACCCCATCTAAGCCTGCCGCTGGAAAACATGAATATGTCCTTTGATTATCTCAGTATCTTTCCTCTTGAAGATAAAGGAACTGTTTATCCAACCATACGGGTTACCGACAAGTGGGGCATACTGGATGTAAAAGACGGGGCCCTGGTTAGCCCCGACTGGAAACAAATTACAGTGGGCTTGCCTGCATCCATTACTGACTCCCTTATTCAAGGAAAAGGATGGACACTGGAACTGAATAAAAATTATAGGTTAGAAAAAGATAAAAACGGGAAAGGTTATAAAATCTTGAAAAATTAAACAACCTAAAAGGTATTGATGAACTTCAGTTTGATCCCAAAGCCCCTGCCGGGTGAATACCCCGCCTACGCTGACATGTACATAAGGCTGCTCCCGGATGACGGGAGATTATTGCTGCATTTACAAAATAACGTTCAACAGGTAAAACAATTTATTTATTCCCTGCCTGCTGAGAAGTTATTATACCGCTACGCAGCAGGCAAATGGAATATTAAGGAAATCCTGGTGCATATTGTCGATGATGAAAGGATATATGCTTATCGCGCCTTACGGTTTGCCCGCAACGATGCAACTCAACTTCCCGGTTTTGAACAGGACGATTATGTGTTGGCATCCGGGGCAAGCGACAGGAGCCTGGAAAGTATTTTTGAAGAATATGAGGCGGTACGTCTCTCCACTCTTAGCTTATATAAATCCTTTGACCAGGTCAGCCTACTCCGAAGCGGAATAGCTAATAATAACCGGGCCACGGTCCGTGCTCTTGGCTATCATATTGCGGGCCATGAACTGCATCACCTGCACATCATAAAAGAACGCTACTGCTGAATACAAACAACAGTTTGTTATTTCTCTACCCGGATTGAGGGAGAAGATCTCTGGCATTCGGGTATTTTTTCCGGGCATCATTGAGAAGAAATTTGCTTCATCATTAACCATTAACCTTATTTTATGAAGCAACATTTCATCGTGTGTTTGCTGATGGCTTTGTTCAGCCATCCCCTTTCTTCCCTGGCACAGCCAAATATGGGCGGACCAGATCAAAAATTTATGAGTTTCGCTGCCAATGCGGGAATCCGGGTAAAAACAAAACGCCTGTCCAGCGGTGTGCAATTGCAGTATGCTGAAAAAGGAAAAGCGGGTGGCTTACCCGTCATCTTTCTCCATGGCATCACTGATTCCTGGCATTCTTTCGAGTCAGTATTGCCCCTGTTGCCCGAATCTATCCATGCTTTTGCCATCACACAGCGCGGGCATGGTGATTCCGAACGCCCGGCCAGGGGATATAAAACCAGGGATTTTGCCGCTGATGTGGCCGCCTTTATCCGCGACAACAAACTCGGTCCTTCAATCATTGTTGGCCATTCAATGGGTGGTGTCAATACCCTGCAGTTTGCCGTAGATTATCCCGGTCTCGTTAAGGGCATTGTAATTATTGATTCTGATCCCGATTTTAGTGATAATGCCGGTCTGCCTGAGTTT
>DASUMO010000520.1:0-6541 GCA_036277695.1 Chitinophagaceae bacterium | reverse complement strand
CATTGTCAGCATTCCAAAAACAAATAGGTATTTCATAACTCGTTATTTAGTTGAATGTTTTACAATAAAAGGAACAATAATATTGCCAAGCGGTGTTTTGTTGAAAACCAGGATTCCCACATGATTTTCAAAAGCTTGATTGAAAAAACTTAAAATGGAAAAGTCAAAATGAAGGTGCCTATATCCCCCTTCACCATTGACCATTCACCCCTCCCCTTTGTCCAATCAACAAACCATGGAATCCGCTCAAGTTCACGGGGGCTTTCCCGCCTAAATTTTTTACTTTTATAAGGCCAAACTTCACTAGCCGGCAAACCGAGGAAATCGCCGTTATGATCAACTATTACGAACTGGTCAAAAACAACCCGGATTATTTTAAGCAGTTTTCCTGCAAGGACCTGCTCTTCCTGAACTATGACTGCCCGGTCAAGGAGAAAAAGCTCGCCAAATGGTCGGAGCACCATTATATCTACTATGTATTATCGGGAAAGAAAACCCTTCATACCCTGGATGGTTCGGTGACCCTGACAACCGGTTCGATTGCCCTTGTAAAAAAAGGAGCCTGTATCATCGAACAATTTTATGAAGAGCCTTTTTGCATCGTGGTCTTCATCATGCCGGATTCATTCATCCTTTCTTTCCTGAAAGATTATGCTCCTGGTGAAAAAGCAGCGGCAAACTCCACAAGTCAGATCATACCGGTCAGTGATGATGTAATGATCCGTGCTTTTTACCAATCCATCATTCCTTATTTTGTATCAACGGAACAGCCGCCGGAAGAGATCCTCGAGCTCAAGTTCAAAGAACTGCTGCTCCATATCCTGCACAATCCCGAGAACGCGGAACTGAAAAATTTCTTTTTAAGCCTGCGTGACCAGGTTGATTCGCCCATCCAGGAGATTATGGAAAAGAATTATGCTTATAACCTGGGTATCGGCGACTATGCCCGCATGACCAACCGCAGTGTATCCTCTTTTAAAAGAGATTTCCAGACATTATATAAAACCACGCCCGGCCGCTGGATCATGGATAAAAAACTGGCCCTGGCCAAGCGGCGGCTGGTGGAATCCGGGGAATCGATTGCCTCGGTGGCTTTTGAAAGCGGCTTTGAGAACACGGCCCATTTCAGCCGGCTGTTTAAACAGAAAACCGGGATCACTCCCATGGAGTATAGAAAAAAAACAGTTGTCCAGTTACTTTCCGCAGTTTGAACCTTTCTGCAAAAAACCTGGCCTTCCCAGGATAGCACTCCGCTCCACATTGATGCATTTTTGCATAGTAAATTTTAGACTATGCGAAATTTATTTATCCTCCTGCTGATCCTGGTTGCTGGTCCCGGTCCGCAACTGCTGGCCAAGCCCAACCCCGGATCCAAACAAGAACCTGCCACCATCCTCACCAACTGGATGGACCTGCAGTGCCGGCTGGTGCGCAATGCCAGGGGTGTTCCCCATGTAGCCTATTCCCGGCATTTTTCTTATTCGGCCATCGCGGCTTATGAGAGCATGGCGGGTATTGATCCAGCCTGCAAAAGTATTGCCGGCCAGGTCAATGGGCTGGAAACCCTGCCCTCGGCCCGGGGAAAAAACTTGAATGTGCTGGCTTCGGTGAATGCGGCTTATGCGCATATGCTGCGGCATTTTTATGGAACTTTCGGTTCCAGTACCGGCAGCATTGATTCGCTCGAAAAAATGCAGGCAGATTTATTAGCGAAGCAAAAAATAAAAGGGAGCATTTTAACTGAAAGTGCTGATTATGGAAAAAAAATTGCGGCGCTGATCCTGGAATGGGCGGCAAAGGATAGGTCGGTGTCAACCAAAACCTATAGCCCGGCAGCTGGGCAGGGATTATGGATGCCCAGTCCCACAGCGGCCGTTCCTTTCTGGTCGGAGACCCGCAGTTTTTTCAGTACAAAGCCAGCTTTTACTTACCAGGCGCCGGTTTATTCCAGTGAAAAGAACACTGACTTTTACCAGATGGCTGATGAAGTGTATAAGACTGGTGTGAACCTGAGTCCTGAACAAAAAGCCACGGCATTGTACTGGGATGATTCGCCCGATGGAAAATACCGTACGGTATTTGGTCACTGGACACATATTCTTTCCGGTTTGATCAAGCAGCAAAAATCATCACTGCCCATGGCTGCAACAGCTTTTGTAAAAATGAGCATGGCCATGCAGGAGGCCACGATCCTTGCCTGGGAAGGCAAATACCAGTACCGGGTATTGCGACCCATCAATTTCATACAGGAGAATATTGATAAGAACTGGAAACCGCTGATCGCAACGCCCAATCACCCGGAGTTTCCAGCGGCACATGCTACCTTATCCAATGCAGCCGCGACAGCGCTCTGCAAGGTTTTTGGAGAGAAGTGCAGTGTAGTGGATAATGCTTACGTGGATATCGGGATGAAGTCCCGGAGTTATGCTTCTATTAAGGAGGTAGCGAAGGAGGCAGGTTATTCCAGGTTATATGGCGGTATCCATTACCGTTATTCCATCGAGCAGGGATTCCTGGCCGGTGAGGCGGCTGCGCGTGCGGTGGAAGGACTTGTGTTGTTCTTGTAATGACTGACGAGTTGTTGAAAGCAGTCTGAAGTTCGTTAGAGTTTGCAGATCGGTTGAATAATAGTTTAATAGTGGTTGAATAGTTGTTGAAGAGAATAAGGAAGAAATCTACGATCATCTGCTCGATCTGCGAGAAACTAGCGGTGGTTGAATTGTGATTGAATAGTTGTTGAAAGGTGAGTGAGAGATGGGACGCAAAGCACGCAAAGTTGACGCAATGTTCGCAGAGGTTTCAAAAACTTAGCGCCCTCTGCGCTACTCAGTGTTCTCTGCGTCCCCAAAACTTCCAATTAAGGAAGCAAGACCAGGAGAAGGCAAAATAAAGCGGCACTGAGAAGTAAAAGACATCGTGCTCTTTGTGCCAGCTTAGTGTTCGTCGTGTTACTTTTTGTTTCACAAAGAACACCATGTTCTCACGAGGAACCCGATGGAAACAGTACCCGAAGAAGAAAGTACATTAACCATAACCATAAACCTTAAAACATGAAACAAACATCGATCCCGATGAAGAGGCGTTTTTATGCCTCCCTGCTTCCGGCGGCACTGATAGCCGGGTTAATAATGGCATCCTGTAACAAAACAGAGAATGCCTATCATTCACAAAGCGCGCAGCCCTTTTCCCATTCCTCCATGGTGCTGGATAAATGGATGAGTATGCAGTTAAGGCTGATGCGCAATGCCACCGGTATCCAGAACCAGGCTTTTTCCCGGCATTTTGTTTATGCCGGCGTGGCCGCGCTGGAATCTCTTTCACCTGGTTTGCCGGCCCATACCCGGATCCTGAACCGCTGGAATGGCTTATCCGGTTTGCCAGTCATTAATCATTCCACCCGTTATTATTATCCCGCCAATGTAAACGCGGCGCTGGCGGCGATCAACAAATCAATGTTCCCCAATGCAAGTGTGTCCGACAAAAACGCGATTGACTCGCTGGAGACAGCATTGAAGCAGGAATTCCTGCAGCAAGCCAATGCAGAGGTGATCCAGGCTTCTGCTGAATTCGGTAAAGCAGTTGCTACGGCGGTTTATAATTGGTCGGAGACCGACGGCTATAAAAATGCCAGCATGCCCTATACGCCACCGGTTGGACCCGGTCTCTGGGTGCCCACAGCCCCGGCCTATGGCGCAGCGGCTTCACCGTATTGGGGCAATAACCGCACGGTCATTACCGGGAGTACAGACAACTCGCAGCCGGATGCCCCGGTTGCTTATTCCACGCATCCCGGTTCGGCATTTTATATGATGGTAAAGCAGGTATATGATGCTTCCCAAACATTGACCAATGAGCAGAAAGCCATGGCTATGTTCTGGCGCGACGTACCGGGTGTAAGTTCCCCGGGTCACTGGCTCAGCATCCTGCAGCAGGCGATCCGAGAGGAAGGAGTGGCCCTGGACAAGGGTGCCCTGGCCTATGCGCTGGTGGGGGCGGCCATCAATGATGCGTTGATCAGTGCCTGGCAAACCAAATACCAATATAACCTGGTGAGGCCAATCACCTATATCCGTGATGTGATGGGTTTTAGCAGCTGGACTTCCTACCTGGGCACGCCGCCCCATCCTGAATGCACGTCGGCCCACTCCGTACTTTCGGCAGCAGCGGGGGAGATGATGGAAAATTTATTCGGTGGCGGCTCCTTTACGGATCATACCTATGATTACCTGGGATTTGTTCCCCGAACTTATTCTTCTTTCCGGGATATTGGCGAAGAGGCCGGCCAGTCCAGGCTTTATGCCGGTATTCACTACCAACCCTCGATCGACGCGGGTCTCTGGCAGGGGAAAAAGGTGGCGGAAAATATCTTAGCAAAACGGTTAACTCAATAGGATAGGTTGAGTGGTTGACGGGCTCCCCTGCGCTGGCAGGCGGAGCTTTTTTATTATGAAGCGCTTGTACGGCGGCGAGGATTTGGGATAAAAAATTGGATTTTTTGCTAAAGCAGTTTGCTGAATATCCCTATTTTTGCAGCCCCGTTACGGAGACTCGAAGCTCAAAGCTAGTAGCTCGCAGTCCGAACTCCAGGTTCTTCCTCCGTAGGGAACAACATACTCCTCCTTAGCTCAGTTGGTTAGAGCATCTGACTGTTAATCAGAGGGTCGTTGGTTCAAGTCCAACAGGGGGAGCCAAGGTCAGCAAGCGCTGACCTTTTTTGTTGCCAAAAGAATATGGAAGATCCAGACTGATCCACCAAGGGGTAGAGCGTCTGGGTCCAACAGGGGGGAGCAGAAGGTCCAGGACCTGAAGGCTGTTTGATCAGGTATAAAAGTAAAAGGGTTATACTTTGATAATATGACCCTTTTTATTCATGCTTCCTCAAATATTATAACTCATCAAAGGACAGGGAAACGATTTTGAGGGCTCTTTATAATTTATGTTCCTTTTGATACCCTTCAGTTACACCCTTAGCCACTCCCCTGTAACTCCAATATCATCTCCTTCCTCGAATAGTCAAAAATCACACGGAACCTCCGGAGTATCCCATTCCCGATAGAACCTGCGATGTCCGGCCTTGTAAGGACACCGCCGCTTGCCTGGGAAAAGATGGTTATGGGTTTTTTGATCCTGCGTTTTCCAATCCGGAGATCACTAAGTGTTCCCATCATTGATTTGGAACTCCCGCCAATACCGCATAGTGAGATCTCTGTTGCTCCGGCGGAAGGAGCTAATCTATGTTGTTTGATAAAAGGGACATTTAAGATCAGGCCAGTCATAGAACCGCAATCCACCATGAAATATCCGGATACCGGTATTGAATCCGGTCCTGTTATCGAAGCAAGGGCATAGATATGATTTTCGCTGTATTGCAAAGGGATCTTGTCCCCTTTACCGGCATATTGAAAAGCGGAAGGTTCATATAAGGTCAGGATCTGTTTCTGATAGTCTATTTTAACTACAAACCTTTGAAAGAATTTATCTCCCAACACAGCATCGATCGGCTGGACATTATTTCTCAGTGCCTTGAGGAATTTTATTTTCCCTTCTTTATTAACCGTGATATCAGCTCCACAATCCTCTACTTCCGAGAGCGACAACACCGGCACCCTTTTTTCCGTATACCGGATGCTGCCCAGGTTAAAGGTGGCTGAGTCGGCCATTTGGTATGGTACTGTATTATTACCTATACCATCTGTATGGCCATATGAATGTGTTTTGATCTTCCCTTTTTTCGCCTGTTCATGGCTTACCATGCTGCGTGCACCACAGTCCAGCAGTACCCATGCCTGCAGCGTATCATTTAGCATTCCCCGTATGTAAATATGATTATTGACCAGACTGAATGGAATCTTTTTGCCGCTATCCTGCGCCAAAACATTTACCGAAATCAATAGTAATATTATAAAGATGCCTTTTCGTGACACCATGTAAAGTTCATCATAATAATTCAAAGTATTCTTAGGTTCAACGGATTCCAACGCTAAAGGGAATCAGCTACAGAATTTAAAGTTTGATTTATTATAATTGAAATCTTAATGAGATTCTCCTAACTGCATTTTTCGTTAATAAGGGGGAAGCAGGGAATGAAAGGAAGTAATGCAGGCAAACTGGAAATAAATGGCGCAAGAAAGAGTTTGCCGGTAACCTTATTGGGTCGTTTGGCTGTTGATAGGAAGTTTACGCCATTGTTGGTGTTTCCCGCTTTTAAAAGATATTTCTGCTTTTGTGAAGCAAGGGAGCACCAACAACCGGTTTTTATGAACTCCCGGAGTTATTAGCAATTCCGATCCTGGCTGCTGACTATAAAACACCGTGGCCAAAAGGGCGAGGGCAAGCATGAATGTAAAGATTACTCAGAGCGGGAGGTGCCAGGAGAAAATCAGTTTCGCTCATTGCCGGATAACCACCCGATCCGTGTTAAATCAGCTGCACAAACAAATAAGAATTGCCGATGAGTTAATAAAAGTACTTACCAAAGAATACCATCTGCAATAACGGCTTCATTCCTGCAATATTGATGTTTATTGCGGTACCTGAAATA
>DASUMO010000519.1:0-11670 GCA_036277695.1 Chitinophagaceae bacterium | reverse complement strand
GCCACTCGTTGCCACAATTGCATGATTATTGGCTGTTGAAGCATGAATGGCTGTTCCGCTCATATGTACGTTGGAAACCTGGATAGCAGGCTGGCCATTATTGTTTAAAACCCTAATAGCACTATTATTTGTGCTGATAATGTCAAGGCCAATTCCATGTACTGTAGTGGCTTTTATCGCCGTGGCACTGTCGGCATTCGCGTATAAGGCAATAGCGCCCGGTGAACGCGCAAACCCATTTATACCCCAGCCATAGGGACTGGTGGTTGTACCGGTGACCCCGACTCCATATTCATGCGTGGTGACACCCGCAATTGCAGCCCCCGTATTGGAATTAGTGATCTTGAAAGCAGGACTGATTGTATTCGCCGATGCCTGATAGGGTAGCACCAGTCCACCGCCATTATTGGAGCCTATAGAATTCCAACTATTACCATTGTAATACCAATAATTATTATTGTCTGTGTCATACAGCAGCAAACCCGTTGCAGGTGAAACAATAGCACTGCGCTGGGCCGTGGTCATTCGCGGCGCCAGCAGACCTTTGGAAGAACTACTGACATCCAGGATAGCGCTTGCATGCGGGTTGTTGATACCGATACCCACTTGCTGTGCAAATGCACCTAAGTAGCTAAACGTAAACAAAATAATTGTATAAATTACTTTTTTCATATACACTGATTTAGATTAAAGGATCGTTGTGGTCAGGCAGCCTGTTTGGCTGGGTTCAAGTGGGTGCGCAACTGGTTCAACACTGCTTTTCTTTTCCTTCTCGATATTTCCGCTTTCGATTCGTCCTGCATGATGATGTTTCCTTCGCCATCAATAAAAGTGATATACTTTTTGTTGACCAGGTGTGAGCGATGTGTTCTGACAAAACCTAATGAGGATAACAATTCGTCATAATCCCGCAATATTTTAGCGATCAGCAGCGGCCTGCGATTGGTAAAATGTATATAGGTATAATTGCTGCTGGCTTCAAGTCTCACGATTTCATCGGATTTGAAAAAATAGAGTCCTTCAGCTGTGGCTACAGGTAAAGTATATTCCATTTTTTGGTTGGTAATTGAATTATTCATAATAAGAAATTTGGCTAAGGAAATTTTTATTGAACGAATCTGCTGGTTTATCATTAAGACCACCATCCTTTCAATCACAGATCAAAAATGATAATTCGGGAAGCGGTTTAGAAATTTATCCCTTAGCGGTGTGGCAATATCCATTTGACCCGTATCAAATCAGCAATGAATCGTAAGCGCTGGTTGAATAACCACCCTGTTTTTTACACCTTAAAAACTTTGGATTTCCCTTTGTTATCGATCATATCATAGTACTACGCAGAAGCGGGTAAAGCGCGGTCTACACTTCAATCCGGTTTTGCTACACTTCAATATTGGTTTGGACTGGTAGATTGCCAATATTTTGTCCGCCGGGCTTTTGTTGGTATTTTAATTACATGAAGTCGCGGCAATTGACAGTAATCTGTTTTATTCTGAACCAGCTTTGCGTTGCAGCCACCCATGCGCAAGACCTCCCGGTGAATTTCCATCACCTGACTGTAAAAAATGGACTGAATGACCCGTTGGTAAATGCCATGTGCCAGGATAAATATGGTTATATGTGGTTTGCTTCCCTGGGGGCGCTTAACCGGTTCAACGGAACCAGTATCCGCCGGTTTACAAATATCCCGGGTGATACGACCAGCCCGTTCAGCCATATACCCTATGCGATGACCTGTGATCAGAAAGGGAGACTTTGGATCGGTTATTACCCGGGTATGCTGGAATACGACTACCAGCATTCCCGTTTCAAACGGGTACATGCCTTTGATGGGATTAATATCGCAACGATGGTGCCTGACAACATGGGCAATATACTTTTGTCAACATCAACAGGATTAATTTATTATAATCCGGGTGCTGATCGTTTTGAGGAGAAGGCTAAACCCGGCGATTCCCTTTCTTACAGGCTCATGAATCACTCGCGGGTTTATGATATGAACTTTACCAGGGGTAAATTCTATATTGGCACTGTCGATGGCATAATTGTTTATGACGCAACGACGAGAACGGCTCAACTGATCCGCGTTCCAGAACTTGGCGGTGCGGCAAATAAAGTGTTGACCGATCCTGACAACAATATCTGGATTAGTAATTATAAAAACTACCGGTTGGTAAAAGTTGAAGCCAAAACCGGGCAAAGAATTATACTGGATAGCCTGTTGTTGACAAAGCCGGGAACTCCTCTGGTGACCGCGGTTGATTTCCGCGCAGATGCCGAAAACACATGGATCATCACAAACTTAAAAGGCTTAATCCAGTATAATAACCTGAAAAAAAAAGCAACCTATCACCAACATAATTATCAGTTACCACATAGTATTTCAAGGGGTAATCTGCGTAGTATGTATATGTCGCCCGATGGTACTATTTGGATCAACACCGCGTTGGGCGTTGATTATTTTCATCCCGGGAAGAATTTTTTCCAAACTGTGTTTCCCCTGGAGGGGGAAAAGGATTTTAATTACGGCAGGGGCATGACAGAAGATGTATCGGGATTTATGTGGTTTGCAACTGTAGATGGTATTACACGCTATGATCCCCTCCGGGGAGGATACCGGAATTGGCGCAATGAAGCAGGTAAACCACGGGCCATTTACTTTAATTCAGTAAGGGGTATTGTCGATGATGCGGAAGGCAATATATGGATTGCCACCGGCCAGGGCGTAAACCGGTATCATCCGGCAACTGGAAAAATGTATTTCCTGGACTGGAAGGATTCCCTTCCTCCCTCCTTTTATTTCAGTGCCAACCGCGACAGCAGGGGCAGGATCTGGCTGGGCACACGCGACTTTGATGGCTTTTATTATTATGATCCCGGCAGTAAAAAGATAGTGGGTATCGGAAGCCACCCGGTTCTTAATGAATTCAGGGGTAAGGGAGGGAGAATCGTTTTTGAAGACAGGGGCCGCCGTCTCTGGTTCGGCTTCAATGGTAATGGATTACTGATGTATGATCCCCTCAGAAACCAAACAAGATATTGGTATAATAATGAAAGAAAAGCTGATTCAACCATTGCCGGAAATTTCGTGATAGATATCAAGGAAGACCGCAATGGCGTGGTTTGGGTCAGCACTTTTGGCGGGCTCACGGGTATCGATATCGATAAAAACAGGTATTACCAGTTTCATGAGCGGAATGGGCTGACCAGTAATAATCTTGGCCCACTGGCCGTGGATTCGCTGAACCGATTATGGATTGGATCGGCCAACGGTCTTTTATTGCTCGACAGCAGCCGCCGCCACTTTAGTTATTTCACGGAAGAAGATGGTTTGCCTTCCCTGAATTTTACAGAGCATTCCGGTTATTATACCCGGAATGGTGAAATAATGCTACCCACCACCAATGGCTTTATACGATTCAATCCTTTGCAAATACAGCCTGGGAAAGAGTCATTCAACTTTTTTATTGCAGGAATTAGAATATTTGACCGGTTGTTAAGCCGCAATTACAATGAAGGAGATGTTGACGAATTGAAGTTACGGCATGATGAAAACTTTTTTACTATAGAATTTGAGGCGTTGAACTATCTGAACCCAGGTAAGATATGGTGGGCCTACCAGCTCGATGGATTTGATAAAGATTGGAGATACACGCAGGATCCTAAGGCGGTTTACACCAATGTTCCGGGGGGCGAGTATACACTGCGTTATAAGGCCTCTGCCGACTTTAATAACTGGAATGTGAAAGAAAAAAGCCTGACCATCCGGGTTGGTACCGTTTTTTATAAAAGCTGGTGGTTCTTGCTGTTGATGGTATTGCTGGTAACAAGCGTCTTATACCTTTTTTACAGGTTGCGGTTGCACAACCAGGCAAAACTGCATCATATGCAAAGCCGGGCCCAATTACTGGAAAAGGAAAAAACCCTCGTTATGTATGAGAGCCTCAAGCAGCAACTGAATCCGCATTTCCTGTTCAATTCACTCACCTCCTTATCGGGGCTTATCGAAACCGACCAGAAAATGGCCGGTAATTTCCTGGACCAGATGTCAAAAATCTATCGTTATATATTGAAGAACCGCGATAGCGAGCTGGTTAGCTTAAAAGAAGAAATTGCTTTTGTGCAGATTTATATCAATTTGCAAAAAACAAGGTTTAAAAACGGGTTGCAGGTCAATTTCCGGGTTTCAGAAGAAGAAGAACACTTAAAAATAGCACCGGTAACACTGCAGAACCTGATTGAAAATGCTATTAAGCATAATATTATTGACGCCGATACGCCGCTGCAGATTGATATCTTTACGGAGGAAGGATGGCTGGTAGTCAGGAACAACCTGCAGCGTAAAAATGTAGTCGAAACTTCGAACCGCCAGGGATTACAGAACCTGGAATCACTCTATCATTATTTATCCGGTAAGCCTATGGTAATTGAGGAAGATGAAAACTATTTTACCATCAGGCTACCCCTGATTTGATTATTCACCATCAAATGATTTATATGAAAGCGTTGATTATCGAAGACGAAGAGATTATAGCCAGGGTTTTGCAGAATAAGATCCGCAATGTAGACAGCAGTATCGATATCATCGATGTATTGCCCAGCCTGAAAGTGGCAAAAAAATGGTTCCTGAATAATGCGGAACCCGATATGATCTTTATGGATGTACAGCTTTCCGACGGGGTAAGCTTTGACCTTTTTGATCACTACAAACTGGGTTGTCCCATTGTATTCACTACCGCTTATGATGAATATGCGATCCGTGCTTTCAAAGTGAACGGCGTGGATTACCTGTTAAAACCCGTGGATGAGGAAGAACTGAAAAAAGCCATTGATAAATGCAAGACCATTGTCGGATCTAAAACCGCCCTGGCCCCTGATCTTTCAACCCTGGTAAAAAGCCTGGTGAACCCCGGGCAGTCTGTACGCTATAAAGAAAAATTTATCGTGAATATGCGGAACCAGTATATGCCCGTTAATACCCGCGATATTGCCTGTTTTGTCAAGGAAGCACTCAACTATATTTACCTTTTTAACGGGGATAAGCATTTACTGGATTTCACCACGCTGGACGAGGTAGAGGAATTGCTGGATCCCAGGCAATTTTACCGGGCCAACCGGCAATATATCATAAATGTGGATGCGATCCAGGCCGTTAAGCCCATGGAAAACGCAAAACTCAATATCCGGTTAAAAGAGCCAAACCATAAGTTTGAAATTGATATGAGCCGGGAAAAGGCACCTGTGTTTAAGAAATGGCTGGACCGCTAAGGCCATCAGGCAACAAGCAGGTCTTTTATTTTATTTCATGGGGGTGATGGTTTTCTTCAAGTCATCCATCTCCTTTCTTAATCCTTCTATCATAAGCTGCTGTTCTTTTATGGCTTCGAGCAACACAGGGGTGATATTGGAATAGGCTATTGATTTCATTCCTTTTTCATCGGTTTGCACCAATTGTGGCAATTCTTTTTCCAGTTCCTGTGCAATGAACCCAATCTGTAATGAATTGTCACGTGAAGAATCAATCCAGTTATATGTATAGCCGGAAACATTCATAATCTTTTTAAGCATATTTTTCAAAGGCCTGATATCTTTTTTCAGGCGCAGATCAGAGTTTTGTGTAAGAGAACCTGCCAGGATGGCGTTTCCATTGCCAACCAACGTAAAAGGTGTTCTGTTTGCTCCATTAAAATATAACCGGCTACCCATACTGCTCCCATCATTATATGCAGTCAGGTTCCAATCACCAGACTCAAGGGGGTTCTCAAATTTTATTATACCCAGCCCGGTCCTGGTAATTGTTAAGGATGGCTCATCATAAGCCCCGGGATTTGTGATTTCCAGCCTGCCATTAATTCGGGCCATTTCATTGTCGAATTCCCCGTATATAAGTGAAGTAGATCCCGAACCATTACTGATATGAAGCCTGTTGTTTTGCATTTCATTATATCCTGCCAGGTAACCAAGGAAAACATTTCCTGAAGCAATTGAAGATGACAATGCCCCGGCCAAATTTCCCACATAGGTATTTTTATTCCCGTATACATTAGAATACCCTGCATGGTAGCCACTGAAATAGTTTTCCTCCCCTACGGTAGTGGAGTAGCCTGCTTCAAACCCTGAAAAGTGGTTGCCCATTCCTATTGTGTTGCTATAACCGGCTTTGTGGCCACTACTGTAGTTTAATGAGCCAGTCGTATTTGAATAACCTGCCTGGTAACCTGTGAAATAATTTTTAAATCCGGTAGTATTTGCAAAACCAGCCTTATACCCGGTAAAGAAGTTTTCATGGCCCGTGCTGTTTGTATAACCTGCCTGTATGCCACTGAAGTGGTTGTCTGAAGCTGTTGTATTTTTATAACCGGCAAGAAGTCCATTAAAGTAGTTCCTGCTGCCGGTTGTGTTGTTCCGGCCGGCTGAATATCCAATGAAATGATTGTAGCTGGCTGTGGTGTTGGAGTACCCGGCCGCATTACCAATGAATAAATTGAAGCTGCCCGATGTATTCTCATAACCGGCATTGTTCCCGATAAACTGGTTTAGATCAGCTTCATTGTGAAAACCTGCGAAGTAACCGCTGAAGTGATTGTTATGGCCTGTTTTATTAAATGCTCCTGCCTTATAACCGTCAAAATGATTAAACGAGCCGGAAATATTAGTATTTCCACTATACATGCCTATAAAATGATTTTTGATGCCAATCGTATTTCCCTGGCCCGACTGGTAACCCTGGAAAAGGTTTTCTGTTCCGCTTGTATTCTGTTGTCCGGCCTGGAAACCTGTAAACTGGTTATAACTTCCCGTGGAATTATTGAGCCCGGAATAATTGCCCATAAAAATATTCTGGCGACCCGTGTTGTTCATTTTGCCTGACAGATATCCAAGAAATAAATTGCCATCCCCGCTGGTATTGCCAAAGCCAGCCTGGTAACCTAAAAAAGTATTGTAATTTCCTGTATTAAGTTTCCCCGCCTGGTAACCAGCCAGCGTTACTGCCATTTTTTCGGAAAAACGGAAAACCTGTTCGCCATTTACCTTTCCGATCAATGGTTTGCTATCCAGGGTGCCGACAAAGTTTGCCGTAGAGTCAGTTCCTGCATTACCTGTCGTAGTCCAGCCGTTCAATGGGCCGGGCGACGCGCCGCCAGACAATGAAACCCAGGAGCTGCCATTGAAATAATAAAAGCCCGGGCTGCTGTCTGTTTGCCAAACAAGCAATCCCGTTGCAGGGTTGGCGATTGCTGCGCGTTGCGCACTGTTCATTCGGGGAATTAAAAGCCCTTTGGAGGTTGAACTGATATCCAGCATTGCGCTGGCTGCGGGTTGCGAACCATCGGTATTGATCGCAACATTTTGGGAAAATGTTTTGAATACTGCCAGGGTGATCAAACTAAAAAGCAGAATTGTTTTTTTCATGTTGTTTGTTTCTTAATGAAAAGACCTCTTGGAATTGAATTTTATTCCGGTAAAGCAGGTTCCGGATTGAGTATACAAAACTGCAGCGGGGATTAGCCGTTCAGAAATTTTTAAGATCCTGGGGTGTAAAAATCCTGTGGAGACGAAAGGAAAAAGCTGTTGAAACGCTATTACAGGCCTGAACTTGGTCAGTGGCCGGATTAAAATAGTGCATACCTGGTTTAAGAAAAACGGTAGAACCGGGAAATTGCGCCCTTGCACCGGCAATTGCTGTTGGTTCGCCCCAAAAATTTTGACTGGGCTGTTTTCTTTGGTAACTTAAAAGTGCTTATGCAAATCGTGGTACATAAGTATTTTGCGACTGTTTTGTTCAGTTTTTTCCTGCTGGCTATTCCTTTTTTATCGTATGCTCAGGCGGGTTCCTATAACTTTCGTCGTTTTACTCCTAATGATGGCCTCAGCGATGGCGTCGTACACGCGATTGCCCAGGATAAGTATGGGTTTATCTGGATCGGTACTTCCTACGGGATAAATCGCTTTGACGGTGTCAATGCAAAATCCTTTTTTTCGAAAGCTGGCGATAGCACAACACTGACAGATAATTATGTGCAGGCGATTTATTCCGATAGCCGCGGTAATCTTTGGGTGGGCACCCTAAAGGGTTTGTGCCGATTCGACTATGTGTCGGGTACTTTTATTAATTACCCATCACCAAAAGAGGTCAGCGTATATGATATCCAGGAGGACAAAAAAGGCAATCTCTGGCTGGCCACCGGGCGTGGATTGTGGCAGGTTGATAGCAGGCAGAGGAGCATTCACAGGTTTACCCATAACGAGGATACTGTTTTCCAAAAAAAATTTGACTGTACCATCCGGAAAATGGTGGCTTCACCCGGCGGCGACTGGTATTTAGCGAGCCATTGCGGGATAAAGATATTTAACCCGCAATCCTTTCGCTATGATGAAATCAAGCATGATCCTTCCGCCAAATTTTCCATAAGTGGAAATGTGGTGTATACCATTGCGCTTGACTCAGGGGGAAATTTGTGGGCCGGTTGTGCAGAGCCCAAGCCCATTTTGAACAAAATTGACCTGCGCCATCGCACAGTTAAACGTTACGATCGTTTTTTGGGCAACCAAAAACAATTGAGTGATATAACTGTGCTGGATATTTTGGCAGACCGCAGCGGACGTCTATGGATTGTTACGTCCAACTCCGGCTTATCACTTTATAATAAAGAGAAGGATATTTTTGATGATTACAGGCATGATCCCCTCCTGCCCAACAGTATACTGGCCGATCACAATCTTAGCCTATACCAGGACGCTAACGGGATCATATGGGTAGGATCAGCCGGGTACGGGTTCAGTTATTTTAATCCCGATAAAAATATTTTCACCACCCTGCATCCCAGCCTGGATAAAAAAAACTCCATACCTGGCAGCTGGTGCCGGGCTGCCTGTGAAGACAGGGAAGGACATCTTTGGTTGGGTACCGGCTCGGGGCTGGCCCGGTACAACCGGCGCAATCAAACTTTTAAAATATTTGCAAATGAAGACCATAAGAAACCGGTTTTGTATTCGAACTCGGTTCGTTCCCTGCTCGAAGATGATGAAGGTGATATTTGGATTGGTACTGCAAAAGGTTTGAACCGTTATCGCTCAGCTACCGGAACGATTGATTTTTTTGACCAGGCACATGGCATGCCGCTTTCCTTTTTCTGGATGCTGGCAAAGGGTAAAGACGGAGAGGTATGGATCGGCTCTACAAATGGTTTATTCCGGTACCTGCGAAAAGAAAACCGTTTCGATAATCTGCAGGAGGATCCATTACTTGCTGCATACGCCAGGAACAATATCCAGGCATTGTTCGTGGATAGCCGCAACAGGTTGTGGGCCGGGTTACACAGCGTCGGTATTTTCATGTTTGATCCTGCCAGGAAGGTGGTGAGACTCCTGAAAGTAAAAGATTCACTGGTTTTGGATACCCGGACTTCCTCCTTTGCAGAAGATAAGAAAGGAATTATCTGGATCGGGAGTGAAGAAGGAATCACCGCCTATGATCCCGAAAACAATTGCTCCAGGATGTATACAAGGGATGATGGACTTCCTTCCAACCGGACAAACAATCTTATGGTTGACAGTCTTGACCGATTGTGGATCGGTACTTCCAACGGTCTTTGCTTACTGGATACCAACCGGCAGGGATTTAGGCGCTTTGGAGTCGTTGACGGGTTGCTCACCAACCAGTTTAATTCCCAGGCAGCCTATCGCACCAGGGATGGAATATTTATATTCCCGATGTTTTCGGGTTTCCTGGCTTTTAAACCGGAAACATACAGGAAAAACAGTCTCTCCGCCCCGGTATATATCACTTCTTTTCGGGTAGAAAACAAAAAAATAGAAACCCATACCAATCCTGAGTCACTGGACCATGTAAACCTCGGGCATGACCAGAACTTTTTTGCGATGGAACTGGCGGGCCTGCATTACATGAACCCGGCGCAATGTGTATTTGCTTATAAGCTGGAAGGATTTGATAAGGATTGGAATTATTCGACCAAACGGGAAATTAGTTATACCAATGTACCCGCCGGGAACTACGTGTTTCATTATAAAGTAATGACCGATAGCCCGTCGATACCTGTACCCGAAAAGACCCTGGCAATTTCCATTTCAACGGTTTTTTATAAGACCTGGTGGTTCCGTTCTCTTGTCGTGGGGATAATCATGGCGGCATTGCTTTCATTTTATATTTACCGCACGCGGCAAAGGGAAAAGATCTTTGCCTTGCAAAGCAAGGCCCAATCGCTGGAAAAAGAGAAGGCAGTGGTACAATATGAAAACCTGAAGCAACAGCTGAACCCGCATTTTCTTTTTAACTCCCTCACTTCCCTGAAGAGTCTGATCCGGATTGATAAAAACAATGCCTCGGTTTTCCTGGAAAAAATGTCCGCCACCTATCGTTATATCCTGAAGACCTCTGAAAAAGAATTGGTAACCTTAAGGGAAGAAATTGATTTTTTACAAACATATATTGACCTGCAACAAGCCCGGTTTGGGAAGGGGCTCCAGGTCAACATTCAGATAAGGGAAGGGCTTGAATCCAGGAAAATCGCGCCGGTTACGCTGCAGAATTTACTGGAGAATGCCATCAAGCATAACCTGATTGATAAAGAATCGCCTTTGATCGTGGATATTTTCGATGAGGAAGACTACCTGGTGATCCGCAATAATCTTCAACCAAAAGATTTTGTGGAGACCTCTAATCAATATGGACTGAAGCATATGCAATCCCTGTATCATTACCTGGAAACCCGTCCCATGCGCGTATGGAAAGATCAGCATCATTTCATTGTAAAAATTCCTTTGCTATGAAGATTCTTATCATTGAAGACGAGGAACTGCTGGCCAAAGAGCTGGAAGCAACCATTGAGGAAGAGGACAATACCATGCAGGTTATTGATGTATTGCCCAGCCTGAAAACAGCACGCCGGTGGTTTTTGGCAAACGCAATGCCTGATATTGTATTCATGGATGTGCAATTGAGTGATGGAATCAGCTTTACTTTATTTGATGAATTCCGGATAACCTGCCCCGTGGTATTCACCACGGCTTATGATCAATATGCTGTGAGGGCATTCAAAGTGAACGGCGTTGATTATTTATTGAAACCTGTATTGAGGGATGACCTGAGAAGGGCTTTAGAAAAGTGTAAAGCCATCGCTGCAACCCATAGCGAATACCCGGCAGATATCAGGCAGCTCCTTGCAGTTATTAAAAAATCAAGCGCGGGTTTACCCTCTGCATATAAAGAAAAATTTATTGTTCATGTAAAAAATCAGTGGATGCCCGTGAATACCCGGGAAATTGCCTGCTTCATGAAAGAAAACCTGCATTATATCATTACCCATACTGGGGAGAAATATATACTCTCCTTTGAAAGCATGGAAGAGATTGAGGAATTGTTGGATCCCACCGTCTTTTATCGGGCTAACCGGCAATTCATCATACATATTGATGCCATCCACAGTGTCAGATCCAAGGAAAACTCCAAACTTACCGTCTCCTTAAAGCCGCCTGTTAAACTGGAGATCGATATCAGCAGGGATAAAGCACCTGATTTCCGAAAATGGATGGACCGTTGATAAGATACAAGGCAGATTTTATTTTACTCCCCTCACCTTAGGAGAGGGGCCGGGGGTGAGGCATTAACAAAGCAGATTATAGCTCACTCCCCTTTCCTTGGGAGAGGGG
>DASUMO010000518.1:0-3875 GCA_036277695.1 Chitinophagaceae bacterium | reverse complement strand
TTTATTCTGCATATTGAAAAACATAGTCATGGCTTCGGCTGCGGCGGTGGCTTCATCCAGCAAAGAAGCATTGGCAATAGGAAGGGCTGTCAGATCACTGACCATGGTTTGAAAATTCAGTAGACTTTCAAGACGTCCCTGTGAAATCTCGGCCTGGTAAGGAGTATATTGGGTATACCAACCCGGGTTTTCAAATACATTTCGCAGGATCACGGAGGGAGTAATGGTATCATAATAACCCTGGCCGATATAATTCGTAAATACTTTATTCTTCAGTGAAATTTCCTTGATATGTTTCAGGTATTCATGCTCACTCATCGCCGCGGGAATAGCCAGTTGGTGATCCATCCGGATTGTTGCCGGAACTGTTTTACTGACCAGGGAGGAAAGGCTGTTTTCTCCAATCGTTTTCAACATGGATTTTGTATCTGCTTCCTGTGGACCGATGTGGCGGGGTATGAACTCGTTAGATTGTTGTTCGAAGAGACTCATGGATTTTATTTCGTTTGTATTTCGGGTAAGGGCGTATTGGGTTCTTGCAAGCAGCATGGCCGGTACCCAAACAATCGCCAAAAAGCGGGGCAAAGTTACGGGAGTGGCTTCAGAAAATGCCGGGCATATTACCGCTGGGGAAAAGCCGTGAAATGCTTTTCTTTGCCGGATGCAGGAAAAGATTTTACAGGGTTGGGAGAAAAAAGCAAGGGAAAGACAAAAACTTTATGGCCAGTTCCTGCAAAGAGCCGAAAAAAATAAGGTCCTCAGGCAATTGCCGGCGCTGCACGAGGAAGCTTTTTCCAAAATAGATTGCCTGCAATGTGCCAACTGCTGTAAAAACTATTCGCCCCGTTTCAAAACTCCCGATATTAAAAGAATCAGCCGTCACCTGGGTATGCGGGAAAGCGTTTTTATTGATACTTATCTTACCGTGGATGAAGAAGGGGATTTTGTGGTAAAATCAACGCCCTGTCCTTTTTTGGGAGCGGGAAATCTCTGCAGCATTTATGAACAACGGCCTTCCGATTGCCAGCGTTTTCCCTATACTGATGAAGACGTTATCCTGAGGCGGCAGGCATTGACCCTTAAAAATTCCAGCTTTTGCCCGATCACTTATTTTGTATTGGAAAAATTAATGAAAAACCTGCCCTAACTAGATTAATCACCTCCTCCGTCAGCACCGCCATCTGATCCGCTAACGGATCCTCCATCATTACTGTTGTCCACTGGGTTAGCTCCATCACTATTATCATCAAGATTTGCGGAAGAGCTTGTTCCACCATTAGCCATAATACCGGTATTGGCTTCACCCGGCCGGCGGCCCGAGGAATAGTTAATAGCGATAACCAGCAGGATTACAAATAATGCAATAGCGATTGGAATCATAAAACAGCTGCTATTTGTTGGTCAATTCTTCATAGGCTGCCTGCAAAGGCTGTTGAAATCCATCTCCTTTCCACTGGGTTTCACCGGGTAATTCCGTGTTCTTCAAAATCTCCTCCTTACTTTTCCCTGATTTGATTTCCGATTCTGTGAATTGCAGGAGCCTGCCCAGGTAATCCCCAAAACGTTTCAGATCTTCCCAGGTGCCGGTCACCTCATAACCGCTTGCCGCATGTCCATATACATAAAGGGTTTTTTTGTTGAAGGTATCTGCTGCCTTATCCAACACCTTGATCCAGTTGCTTATATTGGCACCCGCTAACCTGTCTACAAAGGGATGGCGGCGGTTAAATAAAAGATCGCCCATATGTACAATATCGGCCCGCTGAAAATGCACCAGGCTATCACCATTGGTATGGCCGGGCCCGAAATAACGCAGGCAGATATTTTCCTTTCCAAATTTTTCACACCAGATATGGGTAAAGGTTTGATCGGGATAAAGCTGCTGTTCTTCGTTCTTATTCCGGCTGGCATTCTGTTGGTTGATCTTGCTGTTGGCATGAGCCAGCACATGATCAACCAATCCTTTAAAAGCAATATTGCCACCACTGTGAGCGCCATGATGATGGGTATTGATCAGCAGTTTAAAAGGCTGGCTGCTTTTTTTCTTCAATTCATCGATCAGGTGTTTGGACTGATCCGGGAATTGAGAATCCACGACCACAATCCCGTCTTTTGCCAAATGAAAAAGGATGGTGCCACCTCTTTCGGTAAAGATGCCTGTATCTTTTCGCAACATGGTAATCTTCCAGGATTCCTGGAAAAACCTGCTAAGCGAATATTGACTGGCTAAGGCCAGGCCTCCCAATGCAAAAGTGGAATGGTGAATAAATCTGCGGCGATCCATGTTAATAATTTAGATTCCCAATTTACGAAAATCGGTTGTTGATAATTAATATTGGGGGTCTTTGGCTATATTGACCCTGCATTCTACAAGTTTATCAAATTGCTCCATTTGTTATGAGGTCGAGAGTCATTCAATACATACAACAAAAGTTTCATATACCCAATGATGAAGCGGATATGCAATCCACTATTCTGAGTATCCGGAACGGTGCTGAACTCAGTGGTGCCAACCTTTGGGTGCTGGTAGCTGCCATATTTATTGCTTCGCTTGGATTGAATACCAATTCCACTGCCGTTATCATCGGGGCGATGCTTGTTTCACCGCTGATGGGTCCTATTATGGGTTTTGGGCTGGGACTTGGTATTGATGATCTTGCTCTGGTCAAGCGGGCTGCGAGGAATTTTATAATCATGGTTTTAATCAGCGTGATTACTTCTTCACTTTACTTCCTCATCAGTCCTGTAAAGGAAGCCGGCTCAGAATTACTGGGCCGTACATCCCCCACGATCTATGACGTACTGATCGCGTTTTTTGGAGGCCTTGCAGGTATTATTGCTGGAGCCAGTTCGTTGAGAAGCAGTACTGTGATACCAGGTGTGGCTATCGCAACCGCATTGATGCCGCCCCTTTGCACCATGGGCTATGGCATCAGCAACCTGCAATGGCAGTATACCGCGGGGGCTTTTTATCTTTTTATGATTAATTGTGTATTTATCGGAATTGCTACCTACCTGGTTGTTAACCTGCTGCGTTTCCCCAATGTCACGGAGAAGAACCCCGCGAGAAGAAGAAGGATTCACGGCATGATTACATTACTCGTTGTTGTAATTACGATTCCCAGCGTATACCTGACCTATCATATAGTCAAAAAATATTTCTACCAACAGCGGGTGGAGGCATTTATTAAAAATGAAGTCCAGAATGCTGCCCATATTGTAATATCCAGCAAATTTGACTATAAGCCCAAGCGCTCAAAATTGGAACTGATCCTTGTTGGGGATGCGTTTGACAGTACACAAATAAAAACACTGGAGTCTAAAATCAAAGAGTATGGTTTGGCCGACTGCCGGCTTGTTTTACACCAGGGGCCGGATAGCCGGCAGGCAGTCAAAGGAATGTTTGATGATCTTAGCTCAGATATGGCGCTGCAAAGTTTATCGATCAAGGAAATGTATATAAAAATGGATAGCATGCAACGGGGACTGAATGGAAGTATTTTACCGGATAGTCTCCAGGTTAAATTGGCACGCCAGGTTTTTGCCATAGATACCACGTTGATCCGTTTATCAGTTCAGCGAACATTCAGCTTTAACCCGGTAAGGAACAATCAGGACACGACCTGGCGGGTAATCGTCTTTTTTAAGAATGCAATTACGGATGAAAGAAAATATTTCCTGGAGGATTGGCTGCGCAAGAGATTGCAACCAGGGAATGTCATGCTACAAATTGAGTCACCTTAATATTCGAACTTACGTAAGGTCGGGGCTTTGATCCAGGTAATAATAACAACCAGCAGGGTCATACAGCCCCCAAATACGACAGAGGGCACAACTCCCATTAATTTTGCCGCAACCCCGCTTTCGAACTGGCC
>DASUMO010000517.1:0-11992 GCA_036277695.1 Chitinophagaceae bacterium | reverse complement strand
GAAAGCAACACCGGCAATTTCACTTAGGTAACAGGTTCAGGTTCAGCATTCGGGGCAGACAAGCCGCCTTTTAACAGAAAAACTTAATCTTGAATGTGTTATGCGAATCTTACATTTGTATAAACAAATTATTAAGTTTTTATGAATAACAATAATATAGCCCCGTCAATCATTGCAATACCAAAAGGAAAGGGCTGGAAGAAACAAATCAGGGAAACACTGCAGGAAAAGTTAGCCCAGACACTGGCTGATTATAAGCCTGTGATTGGTGAGAAAAAGTTTGATGACCGCATTCGTAAAACGGCTCGTTTATTCAGGGAAGACATCCTGAAGTCGATACCCAAAAGACAAAAAAAGGAAAAATCAAATGGCCAGCAGGCCCCGGCCTGAGCTGCTTTCCATTCCGGATACCAGCGAACCTGGTTTATTAATATCCATTATCAACTCTTACTATAGCAGCTTTTCTATAAAGAAATTAAGCACTTCAATGGCAATCAGGATAATGATTATCCATTCCAGGATAACGCTATTACGATATTGAAGCAAATCCCTGAAAAGCTCCAGGTTTTCTTTTACGATACCCAATCCTTCCGAAACGTTCCTGAAACGTTCGGGAAGTTCAAAATTCTTGCTCAGTTCCGAATTTAACTTGTCCAGTTTTTCATCTTCCCAGGTTTCCGGCGGAGAGTCGAAAATATAAAGGTTTTCAGTGATCCGGTTCTTAAGTAAAAGTGTCTTCCCGATGTATTTTTTCAGGTTATTACCCGAAATGGTAAGCCTTCCTTTTTTTGCGAGTAGTTGCGTGTGGTAATTGGTGTCTTCAAGCAGGTGCGTAGTTTGTTGGGAATAATAATCCAGGGCCACGGATTGCGAAACATTCAACATGATCATCCGGAAAACTTCCTGGTCGGCCTTATCAATGGTGATTTTATTATAACTGACCTTTGTCTCCCCGGCACCGGTTTCTATCATGAATTCATCGCTGAGCGCTTCAGTAAACCGGTTACGGCAAAAGGGTTCCATAAAAACCAGGAAGGAGGAGACATCAACCGGGTCATAATTCAGAAAACTTACCACACCATATTTAAAGAGATAGACATAGCGCGCCTCACCCGACTGGTAAAATAATTCCTCTGAATCACTGTGAACCGGGTGGGCTTTAAAAGCAGATTTCAGTCCCCTGATGTCAATACTGTCAGACACCTGGTAAGAAATAACCTTAAACATACTTGACTAAAATTAATATAAAGCCCCCAGCAATTTAACCGGCGTTGCTATGAAATGGACTGGAATGTGGAAGCCGCGAGTATTATTAATCATGGGGGCGATCCCTATGGATTGATACATTCAATCCCGCCTGCGGTCCAGTGTAAACCCAATGGTTGTCCCGATATTTTCCGTACTCCGCGCATGGATCGTTTGTCCATGGGCTTCTATGATATGTTTGCAAATGGCCAGTCCCAGCCCGCTGCCCGTTACATCGATACTCCGGCCCGATTCTGTACGGTAAAATCTTTCAAAAATGCGGGACAGGTGCCGTTCCTGTATGCCAATCCCGTCATCACTGATCTCAACCAGGATATGCCGGCCATCCGTATTATACATACTGGCTACAATGCTGCCATTTCTTTTACCATATTTAATGGAATTTTCCACCAGGTTGGTCAACACCTGCCGGATCCTTTCTTTATCCGCATGTACCGTTAAGGGGGATTCGCAGCCTTTTTTAATACTGCATTTGATATTCAGGGACTCCCAGCGTAATTGAAGAGCTTCAAAAACTTCTTTTACCAGTTCCTGGATCACGAAATTTTCTTTATAGAGTACCAACTCACCTCTTTCAAGACCCGAGATCTCGTCCAGGTCATTGAGCAGGTTGGTGAGGCGTTCCACGTTTTTGGAGGTATTTTTTAAAAATTTTTTGTTCACCTCGGGATTATCCATGGCACCCTGGAGAAGGGTGTCTACATAACCCTGAATCGCGAAGATGGGTGTTTTGAATTCATGGGACAGGTTTTGCAAAAATTCCTTCCTGAACTGTTCATTTTTTTGCAATACTTCCACTTCTTCTTTTTGTGCGGCGGCCCAGGCTTCCACATCTTCCCTTACATCATCAATGCTTTTTTGCGGCAGTACATATTTATAATAGGTTTCTTCTTTTTTGGTGGCCTTGGTCTGGTAAATAAATTTATAGATCAGCTTGATCTTTCGGTAGATAAATTGTTCCAGTACGGCAGAAATCAAAAAATAACTGCCTAATAGGATGACAACGAATGAACCAATCCCCCATAGCCAGCTTTTTTCCAGGACGAATACCAAGATACTGAGTGGCACTGCGAGTACCAACGCGGTAAAAAATGCAAGTTGACGGGGAGAAATGTTTTTAGTGGTCAACATGTCGTAAAGTTAAAGGGAAAGCTGTTAGCTGTTATCTTTCAGCTGTCAACGCAGAACTTCCAAATGATAAACAGGTAAACTAAAGTAAGGGGAGGTCAAGAAAATGATGTCTCGCACTATCGCTCCTTGTAACATACCAGGAAGGCTCAAAGATCGCAGCTGATAGCTCAAAGCTCAAATTTATATCCCACCCCCTTTACGGTAGTGATACAATCAATCCCCAGTTTCTGGCGGATCTTGCGGATATGAACGTCAATAGTCCGGTCGCCTACGATCACATCATTACCCCATACCTGGTTCAGGATCTCATTGCGGAGAAAAACGCGGCCCGGTTTAACCGCCAGCAGGTAAAGCAACTCAAATTCTTTTTTGGCAAGTACGATGTCTTTATCGTCTACCTGGACTATAAAACGTTCCGGATCTATGGTCAGGTTATCAATTTTCAGCACTTTGGCTTCCGTCTTATTCAGGCGGCGAAACAGGGCATTCACCCGGCTCAGGAAAACCTTTGGGCTTATTGGTTTGGCCACATAATCATCGGCCCCGGTTTCAAGACCTTTGATCTGGGTGCCTTCATCGCTGACTGCTGTGAGGAAAATGATTAGTGTGTCTTTAAATGCCGGTTGTGAGCGTAAAAGTTGACAAACTTCCACACCTGTTTTCTTCGGCATCATCACATCCAGGACTACCAGGTCAGGCTGAATACGGCGGGCTTTTTCCAGTGCCTCATCCCCGTCTTTAGCGGTTACAACCTCGTAACCTTCGTTGGAAAGATTATATTTCAGTATTTCAAGGATGTCGGGCTCATCATCTGCTATCAGCACCTTTCGGGCTTTGTTATCCATTGCAGTGAAAATTTTCGCAAACCTACGGCAATTCAGGTTGGAGATGGGTTCAGGCGGGTTAGTTCATGCAGAGTTAATAAAAACTTAATACCCTGAAGCTCAAATTAAAGGATTGGCCCGGTTTTTAAAGGGTCTAAAGCAGCGTATTCACTTATAAAAGCATCTTTTTCAATATGTAATCGGGTTATACGATCTCGAGCCTTGTTATTACATTTGCAATACGAATCCTTATGATAGCAACCGCCAGATACCTTATCATTTCAGCTATTCTGCTGGCACTATGTCATCCCGGCATGGCCCAAACTTCTTTCGCTGTCCGGCTCGATACAATCCGGAGTACGCAAAACTGTAATCCGCCTATTAACCGGGAGATCTTCCACGATTATATCGATAACGAACAAAAGAGTCTTCTCAAATCAGATGGGAAAAATGATAACCTCTTTACCCCTTCAACTAACGATGAGATCAATTTTTTAGTCAGCCAGTCCCTGATCAACAGAATTGATAACCTGCAGTGCCGGATTGAAGCGGATTCCACGTTGAACCATTCTGGTAAGGTCCGTTATCTGCGCGGTATGGAAAACCTCCTGAAATTTTTTGCGGGCAATACCCGGACCCGGAAGGTGAAAGCGGTATTCCTGCCGGAAATCGTTAGTGCCTACGAGGCCTTTATCCAAAATGATAAAGCGGGTAAATCCATAGAGGGACTGATTCAGAACCTGCCTTATGAAGTGGCTTATTCCGTACTTAGGGCTGATCGTACGACTTTTGAAAAAAACCCGGGTTACAAGAACAGCCTGAATACTGTGATACTGAAATACTGTCTTTACCGTCCCGAACTCACATTCCAGACCTTAAAAGAGAATCCCGACGTACCATTTGCCGATAGTATGATCAGGGTAGTGGCCCGTAAATATCCCCGCCAGCTTTATGATTATGCTGCTGCCAGCAATAAACTCAGTAATATAATCCGAAACATACAAGATGATATTTTTATCAGATCGGTGGCCAGGATGGCCAGAAGCCGGAGCGGGCAGCAATATTTTCCCTTCCTGGATAATATCGTGAACGGGCGCATGCGCTTCGAGGACATTGATGCCGTTATGGATGATTCCATACAATATTATAAACTACTGGTAAAAACCCAGATTGATTATGTGGATAGGGCGATCAATAAGGATACAGCTATGGAATTTAAATCCCTGACGGCAAAGCTGACCAGCAGGGCCCGCGATGTTTTTGTTACCACGATCAATGGTTTACATAATGAAAATGATAATGTTCGTTTTCGCTGTATACAACCCCTGAGTGCCCAGGAACTTTATTATCTCGCTGTGCTGACCGATGGTTTGATTTATACCTCCAGTTATACCAAAGGTGTGTACCCGCTGATGATGAAAAAGGCCAATAACCGGGGCGATTCCTTGCTGATGAGCCTTCGTTTTGACCATTACCGGAAATTCATTAGCCAGGCAGCAGCCTATAATACCCTGGGCGGGTTTTTGGCGAGCTTTCCCAATTCAGGAGATGCAGACGACCTGATGAAGGCTTTTGTCAGTAAGCTGGAAAGGTCGGAAGGACTGGAAGATGGAGTGGATGTGGCTGATTCCTATGCCAGCATCGTGGAAACATTAAAACCGCGTGCCGTTGAGATGATGAAAAATGTGAGAATGAATTATGACAGGAACCTGGCGGAAAATAACCGGCGTGGAATCGTTATTTATAATATCCTGAACAAACTTTTCCTTTCCGCAGATTCCACGAATAAGATTGATTTAACGAAAGAATTAGGAATACCCCCGGTTTACAATGTTCCTTATTCTTCCCTGGCCAGTGAGAAAGGCGAAGTAGTAGCGCAGGTGTTTTTTTATGGGGACAAAGACGGGATGAATATATTCTCCGGATTCCAGAACATGTTCAGCAGTGCCAACTGGAAAATTGACCGCAGCAACCCGCAATGGATCACAATCAGTTCGATAAAAGGGAAGCCGGTTATTATTTATGCCAACAGGCCATTGCCGGAAGAAAAAGGAGAAGACGACCTGGCACAGCGGACCCTGGGTGAATACCTCGAAAAGAATAATATTCGACCCACGGTTACGATACACCGGGGTCATAGTTATTTTACCAATTCCACGATCGCCTATATGGCGCCCTCTTCGAGAATCGTATTCATGGGCAGTTGCGGCGGATTTAACCTGATCAATGATATACTTGCGAAAACCAATGATGCGCATATAATCGCTTCCAAGCAGATCGGTAAGACCGCTATCAACCGACCTTTTTTTGCCCTGTTGACAGAAAAACTCCGGACGGGAAGCAATATAGACTGGATCCCGTTCTGGAAAGAATTTGAAAGCGCTACCAGTGCCGAAGGCTTTGAAGATTATATACCTCCTTATAAAAACCTCGGGGCTATTTTTATCAAGGCCTATAAAAAAGCTATGGGAGAAGACCTGGTAAGTGAATAAGTCGCAAATTCCAAGATCCAAAGCTCGCAGCTCGAAGCGCAGCTCCATTGGTCCTTTTCCCTTTCCCTCCTTCAAACTCTTAGCTTAGCTTTGCCTCCTTTAATTGTTTCGAATTGCCAGGTACGAAGAAAAAGTTTTTTGATATTGCTTCCCTGCGGAGAGTGTTTCGCTACGCGGCGCCGTATAAAAACAGGTTTTATATTTCTGTCATTCTCGCCATCGTACTTGCCGTTGTGACCCCTGTACGGCCCTGGCTGATCCAGGTAACAGTTGATAAATACCTTGTTCATAAAGACCAGTTCACCCAGGACAGGGTAATCAGCCTGCTGATCTGGATTACTATCCTCCAGGTAGGATTGGTAATTGCCGAAACACTGCTGCGATTTCTTTTTTCTTTTATCACTGCCTGGATGGGCCAGTCGGTAGTCAGGGACCTGCGCGTCGCTGTATACCGGAAAATCCTGGGTTTAAATCTTTCGCAATTCGATAAAACCCCCATCGGAACGCTTACTACCAGGACCATTAATGATATTGAATCGATCAATGATATTTTCGCGGATGGGTTGGTGCCCATTATCGCGGATCTTTTGTCGATTGTCTGTGTCCTGGGGGTAATGTTCTGGATGGACTGGCAATTAACCCTGATTGCGCTGATCCCCTTCCCCCTGATCATTATAGCAACTTACTATTTCAAGGAAAGTATCAACCGTTCTTTTTTCAAGGTACGGAATGCGGTGGCCAACCTGAATGCTTTTGTGCAGGAACACCTGACCGGCATGGCGATTGTGCAAGCCTTTTCCTCAGAAGAGCGGGAATTCAGGAAATTTAATGCAATTAATAAAGAACATCGCAATGCCAATATAAAAGCCATCTTCGCTTATTCCGTTTTTTTCCCGGTCGTGGAAATTGTATTGGCCTTATCCGTAGGATTGATTGTATGGTGGACTTCACAAAAAGCCGGGATCACGCAGCAAAGTCAATACGGTACAGTAACGGCTTTTATTCTTTTTATGAACCTGCTTTTCCGCCCCCTGCGGGTGATTGCAGACAAGTTCAATGTTTTGCAAATGGGGATTATCGCCAGTGAAAGAGTTTTTAAGGTGCTGGATAATGACGATTTTATTCCCGAACCGCATAAAGAGGCTTATAAACCTTCTCATTCCCTAAAGGGAAAACTGGCTTTTGATAAAGTTTGGTTTGCCTATAACCCTGATCAATATGTATTGAAAGAACTGAGCTTTACTGCCGCTCCCGGTGAAACCATCGCCATCGTGGGGCATACGGGTAGCGGAAAGACCACGATCATCAGCCTGCTTAACCGGCTTTACCAGATCCAGAAAGGAGCTATCCGGCTTGATGATGTTAATATTGAAAACTATGACCTGGATTTCTTAAGGAAAAATATCGGGGTGGTGCTGCAGGATGTGTTTCTTTTTTCGGGCTCGGTTATGGATAATATTACCCTCCGCAACCCGGATATTACCAAAGAAAAGGTGATAGAAGCTGCCAAACTTATCGATATGCATGATTTTATCCTGCGCCTGCCGGGGGCCTATGATTATAATGTTATGGAAAGGGGAGCAACCCTCTCCCTGGGTCAACGCCAGTTATTATCCTTTATCCGGGCCATGCTTTACAATCCTTCTGTCCTCATCCTGGATGAAGCCACCTCCTCGGTGGATACTGAAAGCGAAATGCTGATCCAGCATGCCATTGATACCCTGATCCGGGGCCGGACTTCCATAATAATAGCTCATCGGCTCTCCACCATCCGCAAGGCCAGCAAGATCATAGTCCTGGACAAAGGTGAAATAAAAGAAATGGGTACCCACGCGGAATTGATTCAAAATGCCGGCTTTTATGCCCAGTTGTATGAAATGCAGTTTGAAAAAAAGGCGCATACCGCCAGCTGACGGGTCGTTTTTTCCTGGTAATCAAAGGTCCCAAAAACATAATCCTGGCGCTTTCGCATTTTCCGGCAAAACCTCAAAATACTTTGAATCCAAGCCCGATTTTGAACCCACGCCCTTATCTTTGCGGCAAATTTGGGGATGGATATGACTCACAGGCTATTAAAATCCTTTACTGTAGCGGCTTTCAGCGTTTTCTTGCTGGTTTTTTCTGTCCCCGTTTTGGCCGGCGATGGCGGTCATGAAGGGGATGGCGAGCCCAAAAAATTCAATGCCTCCGAAGTCATTTTTAGCCACGTCTTAAACGGCCACGAATTCCATTTTTTTAATGTCTCTATACCGCTTCCTGTAATCTTGTATTCTCCCCAGCGCGGAATCAGCAGTTTTATGTCTTCCAAATTCCATCATGGAGAAGAAGCCTATCATGGCTATATGTTGCTGACCAAACATAATATTGAGAAAATGGGTTTGGATCCGAAAAAATATCACGAAGAAGATATTGTGGCGGTTGATCAGGCAGGTCGGCTTGACCCTTCGGTAAAAGTGTATGATTTTTCCCTTACCCGCAATGTAGTGCAGATGTTGCTGGCACTGGCCATTTTTGTATGGATTATGCTGCGGATCGCCAAACGCTATAAAAGCGGGGTAGGAGTGACTACGGCCCCCAAAGGTTCTCAAAGCCTGCTGGAACCTGTTATTACTTTTGTGCGTGATGAAGTGGCCAAACCCAACCTGGGTCATAAAGCAGATCGCTACCTGCCTTACCTGCTGACTGTTTTCTTTTTTATACTTATTAATAACCTGTTTGGTTTAATTCCTGGCTCTGCTAACGTTACCGGTAATATTGCATTCACATTAGTGCTGGGAGTGATTTCGTTTATAGTAATTCTTGCCAGTTCCAACAGCCATTACTGGGGTCATATCTTTAACCCGCCCGGTGTACCGCTGGGTGTAAAGTTTATTCTGGTACCGGTGGAGTTCCTGAGTGTGTTCATCAAGCCCTTTGCCCTGATCATACGTCTTTTTGCCAATATGGTAGCCGGGCATATTATCATCATTTGTTTGATCTCCCTGATATTCATTTTTGGTGAATTAAGTACAATTGCCGGCTGGGGCGCTTCTCCGTTGGCAGTTGGATTTACGATATTCATATACCTGATCGAAGTGCTGGTGGCTTTTTTACAGGCGTTTATTTTCACCATGTTAACAGCCGTCTTTATCGGCCAGGCATTTGAAGGGGAACATCATCATGAAGAGGCAGTGGCCCATTAAAATGTATTTTTTAACAATCAATAAATAGAATCATGGATTTACTGAACGTAATGCTGACAACGGTTGGTCATGCTGGTGGAGCTATAGGAGCAGGTCTTGCGGCGATGGGTGCCGGTATCGGTATCGGCCAGATCGGAAAAGGTGCTGTAGAAGCAATTGCCCGTCAGCCGGAAGCATCGAATGATATCCGCGGTAACATGATCCTGACAGCAGCCCTGGTTGAAGGAGCTGCCCTGTTCGCGATCATCGTGGGCTTCCTTGCAATGGTATTGTAATACCAGCAAAAAAACTACTGCATCCAAAGCACAGGGCGGAGGATGCAGTAATTTCTAAAAAAACAGTTCTTGCAATAATAATAGTGAATAATGCAGCTGGAGAGCTGGCCTGTCAAAACAACCAGCTTATTATCGAATCAGTTAATCAGAACAATATATGAAACTTCTTACTCCGGAAATCGGTTTGCTTGCCTGGACCCTGCTGGCCTTCCTGATTGTATTTTTTCTGCTCCGCAAATTAGCCTGGCCAGCCATCATCAAAGGTTTGCGTGACCGGGAGAACAGTATCAATGAATCGCTGGCCACAGCGGAACGGGTTAAGGCTGAAATGGCGCAGATGAAAAGTGAGAACGAGGCCTTGCTTGCCAAAGCTCGTGAAGAAAGAGCCCAACTGCTGAAAGAAGCCAGGGAAACAAAGGACCGTATCATCAATGAAGCCAAGGAACAGGCTAAAGCGGAAGCCGGCAAAATTGTAACCGAGGCCCAGTCTGCCATCAATGCCCAAAAAATGGCTGCTTTAACGGAGGTAAAAAACCAGGTAGGTAAACTGGTGATCGAAGTGAGTGAAAAAGTGTTAAGAAAAGAGTTGGGAAACAAAGATGCCCAGGAAACCCATATTAAGGGGCTGGTAGATGAAGTAAAATTGAATTAAGAACAGCTGTGAGCTGTGAGCGACGAGCTGCGAGCCTTCGGTTCGTTAAAGCTCAAAGCTCAAAGCCCGGAGCTCGAAGCTAAAAAATATGCCGAATCCACGTTTAGCAACGCGTTATGCAAAGTCCCTGCTTGACCTGGCCATTGAAAGAGGTGAGCTGGAACAGGTAAATGCTGACATGTTATGGCTGCAATCAGTATGCCGCAGCAACCGCGATTTTGTAAACCTGTTGCGCAGTCCCGTTATTAAAGCAGACACAAAAAAGAAGATCGTGAATGCTGTTACCTCGGGCCAGATCAGCGCTATGACAACTGGTTTCACCAACCTGCTGGTAACAAAGGGAAGGGAGAGTAATTTACCCGAGATCGTAACTGCTTTTACGACGGCCTATAATCTTCATAAAAATATTCAAACGATTAAACTGACAACTGCCGCCCCGGTAAGCGAGGCTGTTAAATCGGCAATTGTAGAACAGGTAAAAAAAAGCGGCGGTTTCCAGCATATTGAACTGGAGGAAAAAGTAAACCCGGACCTGATTGGTGGTTTCGTGATACAGATTGGTGACAAACTGGTGGATGCCAGCATTGCCTATGACCTGAAAGCCATCGCAAAACAGTTTGAGAACAATGATTTTATTTATAAGATTAGATAGTGAATGGTGCTTGCCCACCGAAGCCTTGGCGAAGGTGGGAGTGGTGAAAAGTGAATGGTGAAGAATACTTCAATAACAAAAGATAAATAACATAATATGGCTGAGATTAAACCGGATGAAATAAGTGCTATTCTGCGTGAGCAGCTGAGCAACTTTAATGCCCATGCTGACCTGGAAGAAGTTGGTACCGTTTTACAGGTAGGTGATGGGATTGCCCGCGTATACGGCTTGGGTAATGTTCGTTATGGCGAACTGGTAGAATTTGAAAACGGGGTTCGTGCCATTGCCCTAAACCTGGAGGAAGATAATGTGGGTGTGGTTTTGATGGGTGAGAGTGGCCAAATCAAGGAAGGCGCTAAAGTAAAACGTACGGGCCAGATCGCTTCCATCAAAGTAGGGGAAGGAATGGTGGGCCGTGTGGTCAATACATTGGGTGAACCGATCGATGGAAAAGGTCCCATCACTGGCGAACGTTATGAGATGCCGCTTGAACGGAAAGCGCCCGGTGTTATTTTCCGGGAACCGGTAAAAGAACCGCTGCAAACTGGTATCAAAGCCATCGACGCGATGATTCCAATTGGACGCGGACAGCGGGAACTGATCATTGGCGACCGTCAAACCGGTAAGACAGCGATAGCCGTTGATACGATCATTAATCAAAAAGAATTTTACAAAGCCGGTAAGCCTGTTTATTGTATTTATGTGGCCATTGGCCAGAAAGCTTCAACCATTGCAGGGGTAATGAAAACATTGCAGGACAACGGCGCAATGGAATTTACCACTATTGTTGCAGCTTCCGCATCCGACCCTGCACCGCTTCAATTCTATGCTCCCTTTGCCGGTGCGGCTATCGGAGAATTTTTCCGCGACACCGGCCGCCCTGCCCTGATCATTTATGATGATCTTTCAAAACAGGCAGTAGCCTACCGCGAAGTATCATTGCTCCTTCGCCGTCCCCCGGGCCGTGAAGCCTATCCGGGTGATGTGTTCTACCTGCACAGCCGTTTGCTGGAGAGAGCTGCTAAAGTTATCACTGATGATAATGTGGCAAGGAATATGAACGATGTTCCGGAAAGCATCCGGCACCTGGTTAAAGGTGGTGGCTCATTGACAGCTTTGCCGATCATTGAAACACAGGCCGGCGACGTATCGGCTTATATTCCTACCAACGTAATCTCAATTACTGACGGACAGATATTCCTGGAGACAAACCTTTTCTTATCCGGAATTCGACCGGCGATTAATGTAGGTATTTCCGTAAGCCGTGTAGGAGGTAATGCCCAGATCAAATCGATGAAAAAAGTAGCCGGTACATTGAAACTGGACCAGGCACTTTACCGCGAGCTTGAAGCCTTTTCCAAATTTGGCGGTGATTTGGATGCTGCGACCAAGAATGTGATTGACAAGGGGGCCCGTAACGTGGAAGTTTTGAAACAGCCTCAATACTCCCCATTCCCGGTTGAAAAACAAGTGGCCATCATTTACCTGGGAACGAATGCATTATTAAAAGATGTTGCC
>DASUMO010000516.1:0-18090 GCA_036277695.1 Chitinophagaceae bacterium | reverse complement strand
ACCATCGCCGAGACCGGGTAACTGCCCTGGAAATTGGAATTGTCAAAACATTCAATATGCAGGGGTAGTTCGTTTAATTGTAAATCGGCCTGTAATCCTTCCAGCAATTGCAGCTGCCCCTGGTTTTTAATTCCCAGTTTGAGTCGCTGCCTGTTCTTTATTTCCTCTATAAAATAGCCGGTATTCTTTTCCGAAAGTTCCAGCAATTTCTTTTTATCACCGCCTTTTGGAACGGTGATGGTGATCCCTTCCTGGGGAAATTCGATGAGGAAAGGCACCACGATCTCGGCTGCATCACTGTTAAATGTAACCCGGAGCTGGGCTACGGAAAAACTCAGGATTTCTTCAGGCGTTTCGTCCAGGTGTGTTTCTACCCGGGTTGTCTCCGTTTGCACAATGGTCCCGCTTCGGACCATTAGGTAATTCACATAAGCGGTTTCTTTTTCCTTGACCAGTGAAAACACATCCATATCCCCCGCTTTGGAACTGGCCACTACGGAGCGGGCCTGGTAATTTTCCAGGAATTCGATTTTCTTACGTATGGCCTCCGCTTTTTCAAAAGCAAGGTGGGCGGCATGATCTTTCATTTCTTCCCGGAAATGACGGATCACAGGGGAGAGATTACCACGGAGCAGGTTTTTTAATAGCACCAGGTTTTCCTGGTAATCCTCCTGTGTCTGGAAACCTTCGCAGGGTCCCTTACAATTACCCAGATGGTATTCCAGGCATACTTTAAACTTGCCCCTGGCAATATTGGAGGGTGAAAGATTCAGTGAACAATTGCGTAACTGGATCGTCTGTTTAATGAATTCCAGTAACTCCCTTACTTTTTTCACAGAGGTATAAGGACCCAGGTATTCGGAACCATCCTTGATTACCCGCCGGGTCAGGAATACCCGGGGAAAATCTTCGTTCTTGATTACGATAAATGGGTAAGATTTATCATCCTTGAGGTTGATATTAAAACGGGGCTGGTATTGCTTGATCAGGGAATTTTCCAGCAAAAAAGCATCCTGTTCTGAATTCACAATGGTGAACTCAACACGGGCTATCCGCTGAACCAGCTCATGGGTTTTATAACTGGTAAAGGTTTTTGAAAAATAAGAACCCACCCTTTTCCGGAGGTTTTTGGCTTTGCCCACATAGAGCAGTTCCTCCCGGCTATCGAAATATTTATAGATTCCCGGTTGCTGGGGTATGGTAATGGCAATATGTTGAAATTCCTGGGAGGTCATTGTTTTAGCGGGTCTTCCCAAACCACTTTCAGGGTCGAAGATTCTTCGGGTTGCCCGGGTTTTTGGCGCAGGGTCAATACCTGGAAATAACGATCATTCTGCCATAACAGTTTTTTCTCAACGGAGCTGTCCTTGGTGGTAACCCGGTAATCGAAATAAATACTTTTTACTTTACTCTCACCGGCAGGGTTAGGCGTAATTACCACTTCCTGGCGCTGGATCGCGACTTTGTCCGGTTGCTGGGGCAGGTAGGTAAGGATAACGGCATTCAGCGATTCGTCCACTATTTCTTCCTCTTTATAATCTTTACTCAACTTACCCTTAGTAATGTCGGGCAGGGAAAGGAAATCGTTGGCCAGCTGCCTGAATTCTTCGCGGCGGACATAGAGTGTATCCGTTTTACTACTATCCCTTTGTTCAAGCCTGTAAATGGTATACAGGGAGGTATCAACCAGGGCTACCTGGCTCTGGATATAGGAAAGCGCGGGAAAGAAACCAGTTTTAGTAGTTTCCGCAGATTTTTCTTTACAGGATACGAATAACAAAAGGATTAAAAAAGGGGACAGGAAATTTAATTTTTTCATGCCGCAAAATTAGCGAAGGCCCGTTAAACTAAATATCCCGTCCCGGCAGGCCGGGACAGGATATTTTTAAGCAAAGCGAGCAGTTAGTGTCGGTTACTTGTTAAATATTACACCGACTTTTAATCCAAAATCAAACAAATTTTCTTTTAGCGGGTATTGATCTACAAAACTGGAACGCACCTGGTAGCGAACCTGGGGTCCGATCTGCCATTGAGCTCTATTGGTTGAATATCCAACCATCGCTTCAAAACCTGTATTCATATTCCAGCGCCGGATCAGGGAAGGTATCTCAACATAATTCTTGTAATCTGTAGATAGCAGGTAAGCCCTGTCACTTATAATATAAGTGGGTTGAACCGTAGCCGCTACAGCAAAATAAGTGGGTTTACGGCTGGGGAAACGCCATTCAGCTCCTACAGGAATAGAAGCAGAATAATAAAGGTTCTGCAGCCAGTTAGTACGGCTTCCATTATAGTTCCTGTAAATGGTTGCCTGTGAAATAGAATTGCTGCCGGCACCTGCATCCAGGGCAATGGTAGCGATCTCACCGGGATTATAGAAGGCCCGGATATCATAACGACTTACATTGAACTGCAAACCAGCTTTAACCTGGAGTGCTTTGCTCAACGGGTATTTGGCACTAAGTCCAATTTCCAGTCCCACATCCGGTTTATGGGTAACGGCGTTGTTGACATCCCGGTAGGCCACCGAGGCAGGTACAATCCCCGACGAGGCCGCTGATTGCATGAAAGTTTTATTCTCCGAAAGTTTCCGATAGCTTACCGTGGGGGATATATATACTTGCAACGATATACCTTTCTTTGGCCTGGCCCTGCTGAAACTGTTCAGTACACTTTCAATGGTCAGTGGATAACCCAGCTCTCTATCCGATGAGGCTGCTTCTTCTGCTATACCGGGTTTCGAATCGGACTCCTGTCCCAGTGTTTCAGAAAAAAGCCTTTCAGGCACCATAATGGCAGAAGGAAGTATCAAACCCGTAGCAGGTTGAATAGGGGCGATTAATTTTGATTCGACCGTGGTATGCTGCATGGTCAGGCCAACTCTCGAAGGTCCACTGTTTTCACGATCCTCAGGACTATGCAGGAATAAGTCCTGGTGTTCATTGCCCGGTTCAGTTAAAATGGACAGGAAGGGAACAGCATTTGCTGGCTGGGATTGCTTTTTAAGGGATTTATTGAACTCAATAGGTCCGTTCGGGAGTTGGGATCTCAGGTCATCAATCGTTGGAATTTTTTCTTCTACCAGGGTTTGATTAGTGGCAACAGTATTGGCTTCTGTTTGCTGGGAGATTTGACCTTTGTTAACCGGGGTGGTAAGCATAACCAGGGTAACACCGCCACCGGTCAGAAGTAAAAGCAATGTCAGTCCAAGACCGTACCACCTGCGTCTTGTATGAAGGGCCCTATCGATGCCTTTCCATACATTTTCGGATGGAAACATTCGGTATTGGTCAGCATTCTGTTTAAGAAACTGCTCAAAATCCCTGTTTTTAAAATTGCTCTCCATAACCAGTCAGTAATTAAGGATACGAATTGGTTTATCTCTGACTAACGGCGGCCAGCCAATCGGTCTGCTCTTTCGGTTTCTGCAAAATCCTTTTTCTCACTAATATATCTTCCAGCATGGCCCTTGCTCGGGTGTACTGGCTACGGCTTGTACTTTCTTCTATGTCCAGCAAATTCGCTATTTCCCGATGGCTATATCCTTCTACCGCATACAGGTTCAAAACTGTCCGGTACCCGATTGGCAGCAGCCTGATACATTCTACTACCTGTTTGGCCTGGATAATGGCCGGGACCGATTCCTCTCTTACCTGTATAGACGTTGCATGAATAATATCTACACTTTCATTGAACTTCTTATTCTTCTTCAGGATATTGATACACGTATGAACGATAATTCGTCTGATCCAGCCCTCAAATGCTCCCCGGCTTTCAAACGTGTGTATTTGTAAAAAGACCTTTATAAATCCTTCCTGTAACATGTCTTCTGCATCTTCCCGGTTGTGTGCGAAGCGATAACAAACTGCCAGCATTTTAGGACTATACCTGTTGTAAAGTTCTCGCTGGGCAATCGCATCGTTGTTCAAACAACCTTTTAAGATGGCTTCCTCGGTCATAAATCCCGTTTGGTTGCCCCTAATTTAGACAAATTTCACGTGCAAATGCTGCACAGGATTGTAAAATTTGGGACTGTGACATGAAAGAGAGGGGATGAAAGCGATGGCTTCCATCCCCAAATCGGGCTCTTTTCTTACCAGGAAGCCCGCAGAGATAGTATAAAATTTCTTCCGGGGGCGGAGAAGCCGGAAGCGAAATAACGATAATTACGGTCCAGGATATTCTCAACTCCGGCCTGTAAAAGCAACCAGCTACCCAGCGGATGGCTTGCTTTCCAGTTCAGGGTAAACCAGGCCGGCATTCCATCCGGGCTTGCGTATTGACCATTGTCCTCGCCATTGGGATTATAATCCCTTGCCCTTTTCCAGCCATTGAATAAAGAATAGAATTCAGTCGACAGAAATTTATACCTGTAATTCAAAGCCGATTTCCCGAACAGGGGTGGGATATGGTCCAGGGGTATGGTCGAACTACCCTTGTTTTTGTACCGGCCATACGTATAGTTGATTGTATTTTCCCATGAAAGGGCTTTTGTAAAATCAATTTTCAGCCGGGCATTGAAACCATAGAGATAGGCACTATTCACATTCTGGTTGGCAAATACCGCGGATAAAACCCCGTTGTATAGAACTGAATCTTCGCCGTTGAGTTTATAAGCAGCGGGTGTAATGGCATTCCGGAATAGGGTATAAAAACCGGTTAGTTCGAACCTTGCTTTTTCGGGCAAGGTCCAGCTAAATCCAAGGTCCGCATTATAGGTATACTCGGGTTTGATATCCGGGTTAGGAACCAGCAATCGTTGTTGTGCAGAACTGGATTCAAATATCCTGGACAAGTCATCTATATTAGGCGCCCTGAACCCGGAAGAAAGATTTCCTGTAACCCTGATTGCTTCTGAAGCCAGGTGGACAAGGCCCAGGTTACCCGTCAGCGCAAAAGCATCCTGCCTGATTTCGGTAAAGGGAAAATTAAAAAAGGAATTGTCTGCAATGGTCGAATGAAGTTGAATAGCCTGGAGGCGGATACCATCATTAAAAACCCATTTTCCATTCTTGCTCTTGAAAAGGTGCTGGGCAAAAATTCCAAAATAATTCATCTTGTTTTTACCGTCGGGATAACGGGTATCCAACTTGCTGACTGTACCGGTAATCAGATTGGTACGGGTGGCAAGGGAATTAATATCATTCAATTGCCCGTCAATGCCCGCTACCAGTTCATGTTGCTCCCATAATTTCCGGCCATCAATATTAAAGGCGGCAACCTTAACTTTTTCCACCCGGCTGTCCAAACGATCATAACGCCGGTACTCCCTTTGTTGCCTGCTTTCTTCGATATCCTGGTAATTGAGATTAATGCGGAATTCGTCAATGAAACCGGATGATCTCAGGGAGAATTCATAGGCACCCAATAGCCTTTTTTGGGGGCCATAATACCATTCAGCATAGCGTAATGTTGTCCCACTGGCGGCATCAAAATATCGTTTGTCCTGCAAGCGGTCATAGCGGGGTATATCAGTAGAATTAGAAAATTGGAAATTCAGCAGGTGCGATGTTTTTTCATTGGGTTTGAACAAGAATTTTTGGGTGATATCCCATTGTTTATAGGCGGAAAATTTTTGCAGCCTGTTATTGGAATTAGCGATTACATTGTCTACCCCAGCTTCGGTAACAATAAGAGAATCTCTGCTTCCGAAACCAGGATATTTATCAGGATCATTCCTTCCCATTTTCATATCTCCGAAATCGCTGAAATTATAGGACTGTAACCAACCTATTTTTTTCCCGCCGATACTGAGATCCGCATGAACAGTTTTTTCTTCGTTGGCGCTGCTATACCGAGCAAGGGCTGAACCGGTAAGCCTTGTATTATCCTGGATGGACAATTTTGGCATCTTGCTGCGTAAATGAACAACCCCGCCCAGGGCATCACTTCCGTAAATAGTGGAAGCCGGCCCCTGCATGATCTCTGCGGATTCAAGCATATTCTGATCTACGCTGATCACATTTTGTAAATGACCCGAACGATAAATTGCATTATTAAGTCGTATACCGTCTACAACGAGTAAAACCCTGCTGGCTTCAAATCCCCGGATAACGGGGCTGCTTCCTCCCTGCTGGCTTTTTTGTATAAATACGTTACCCGTATTCACCAGCAGGTCGCCCGTGTTCTGGGCATTCATTCCGGCAATGGTTCGGGCCGATATCACGTCAATCTTCTGCGCCAGGTTTTTCTTTTTTTCGGCGAACTTGTTTGAATAGACAATGATCTCATCCAGGTTTTTTTCGGTAGTATCAGCCTGCCCCCATGACAATATATACATACACGACAATGCAATGAGCATTGCAATCTTTCTCATGACAATAATTTTTTTTAACTGGAATGGTTTAACAGGAAAAAAGAAAGTGTCGGGGCGGGGGAGTGGGAATCAGGTTATAGGGATGGATCAGTTTAGAGGTTATCATAAAGGACAAAGTCCGCGTTATTTCCCCGCCCGGCCATCCAGCATCCGGGGAAGCGGGGTAATACAACAGGAAAGAAAAAAACCGGGATAACGATTGTGTATCCTGTGCAGTTTGTTTTTGCCAGCCGGCCTGCCATTGTTTTTTCAAAACCGTTTCTTCGTGATCAAACAAGCCGGTAAAAGTAGTAATGCCATTGTGAGTGCGCATGGTCTTGATATCAAACATTTTTCCCTGCACCCAAATTTCCTTTCCCTCTTTGACCCAGTTTATTTCATGATCGGCGAGGCTTATCGTATGAAAGGCAATTTTTTCTTCCAATCTTTCCTTCATCCGGTGCTGGATTTGATTTTCACGGATATGAAATAAAAAGATAAATGCCCAGGGCAATAAGCCCAGCAGGAGAAAGCTGACAGAACTGATGTATTGTATGGTAGACCTCACTTCGATAAATGAGCACGAAAGTTACCTATTTTTTACGCACCAGGCTGTCGATAGGATATTTTGCTTTCATATTGTCCATTACAGTCTCTGCCCAGCCAATGATTTTATCCCTCTCTGCCTGGCTCAACCTTGCATCCTTATGTATCCAGGTATAGGAATTGAGTGGCATTTCACCCTCTTTCACCATTTCAATTGTTTCTTCCATTTTATGGTATTGGTAACGGAGCGGCCTGTTACTGTATTCATCAAAATTCAAACCCTTTTTGCCATCGCGGATATGATTATCCAACCACCAGCTCACGGGCTGGATTTTTGAATACCAGGGATAATCGGTATTGTTACTGTGACAATCATTACAGGATTTCGAAAGAATTTGTTTTACATCATCAGGAATAACATGGGCATTTCCCATATAATTTGGCTGTGCGCCTTCTGCTTTATTTTTTTTTGGATGTATGAATTGAATAACGACCAGGGCTGCCAGCAGCACCAGAAGAATTTTTTTAATCATGCAGTTTGGGTTTGAAAATAAAATTAGGAGTTAGTGATCAAAATATGACCTGTCATTTGTTGCGGGATCGGTAAATTCATCATGGTTAGTATGGTCGGGGCGATATCACCCAGTTTGCCCGCTTTTATCATTCCCCTCCATTCTTTATCAATAATAAAAAGGGGAACAGGGTTCATCGTATGCGCTGTATTGGGCGAGCCGTCGGGGTTGATCATGTAGTCTGCATTACCGTGATCGGCTGTCAGGAAAATAGTATACCCATTATCGAGGCCGGTCCTGACAACTTGTTCCACACATTTGTCAACGGTTTCCACAGCTTTTATCGCCGCAGTAAAAACACCTGTATGCCCAACCATGTCAGCATTGGCATAATTAAGACAGATAAAATCAGCGGATTGTTTTTTTATTTCGCTTACGATGGCTTCCGTAACTGCGAAAGCGCTCATTTCAGGTTGCAGATCATAGGTTGCGACTTTAGGAGAAGGGATCATGATCCGGGTTTCACCTTCAAAAGGCTTTTCCCGGCCGCCGCTAAAGAAAAAGCTGACATGCGGGTATTTTTCTGTTTCGGCGATCCGGATCTGTTTCAGGCCATGCCGCTGCAACACTTCTCCCAATGTATTATCCAGGTTATCATTGTCGAATATGGTATGAACATTCTTATAAGTCTTATCATATTCGGTCATGGTGGTATAATAAATCGCCAGCTTATGCATGTCAAACTCCGGGATATCCTGTTGAGTTAAAACCTGGGTTATTTCCCGGCATCGGTCGGTCCGGAAATTAAAACAAATGGCCGCATCCCCATCGCTGATCGTGGATAAAGGTTGTTGGGCTTCGTTTATGATGACTGTGGGAAGGATGAACTCATCGGTTATATTTTTTTTATAGGAGTTCTCCACTGCCTGTATAGCATCGGTGGCTTTTTCGCCCACTCCCCTTACCATGGCATCATAGGCCAGTTTAACTCTTTCCCATCGTTTATCCCGGTCCATTGCATAATAGCGGCCACTAACCGTTGCTATTTTCCCAACACTTTCATTCAGGTGTGCCTGTAAGCTGGTTATAAAACCCAGGCCGCTTTTGGGATCGCAATCCCGGCCATCCGTAAAAGCATGTATAAATACTTCTGATAAGCCCTGTTGTTTACAGGTGTCCAAAATGGCCTTGAGGTGATTGATATGGGAGTGCACGCCACCATCACTGACCAGGCCCAGCAAATGCAGTGCTTTTTTATTATCCCTTGCATAATGAATGGTAGCAAGCAGGGTTTCGTTGGCCGCGAGGGAACCATCCCGGGCAGCTACATTGATACGTTGCAGTTCCTGGTAGACGATACGGCCGGCCCCCAGGTTCAGGTGGCCCACCTCCGAATTACCCATCTGACCATCTGGCAGCCCTACCGCTTCACCACAGGTGACCAGGGTGGTATGGGGAAACTCATCGTATAATGACCTCGTAAAAGGCACATGAGCATGCTGGATAGCATCGGCAGATGCAACGGTGCCTAGTCCCCAGCCGTCCATAATCACGAGAATAACTTTTTTTTGTGACATTTTTAATCAATTGTTTACATGTAGAGCAAAAACAGTATGTTGCCCCGGTTCAAGTCATATAGGTAGTCTTCCGGCGGGCAGCTGTAAATCTACATCCAAAACATGTATTTGCCAGCCTGGCATATGGAAAGCTGGTGGTTTTTAGTACTTTAGTACCCTGTTAAAGCCAGTTAGGTTCTATGGCATGTTTTTAGATTAATACACCTGTGAAAACCGTTTTAATTATGAAAGCATTCTTTACATTTTTATTGGCCGCCTCGGTTCTGCTGCTATCTTCTTTTTCTAAACAGCAAACAATAGATGGAGTTATCGGCGCTATCCGTTCTGGAAACGCTGCTGAACTTTCCAGGTATTTTGATGATAACGTAGAACTGACCCTGCCCGATAAAAGCAATAGTTATAGTAAAGCCCAGGCCCAGCTGATCGTTAAGGATTTTTTCAGCAATAATGGCGTCAAAGGTTTTGATCTCAAACACAAAGGTGAATCGCCGGGTGGAAACTACTGTATCGGAACCCTGCAAACCAATGCCGGGAATTTCCGCACCAATGTCTTTATGAAAACAAAGAGTGGGAAAGAAGTAGTAAAAGAAATTCGTTTTCAGTCCATCGAGTAAAACATTACTTTATATAGTTAAAAGCCTCCTTCGCTGGAGGCTTTTTTTTGCCTTGCCGCCAACAAAGCCTAAGAGCTTACTTTTGTGAAATATGAATTTTGAAGACCAATTACAACACCTGGTGGATGAAGCACTGAAGGAAGATGTGGGCGATGGTGACCATTCCACCCTTGCATCCATTCCTGCCGGCATAAGGGGAAAAGCCCTGTTGAAAATAAAGGAGGATGGCATACTGGCCGGGATGCAGGTAGCCGAGAAGATATTTTCATATAAAGATGAGTCCAGCATTTTTACCCCTTTTAAAAATGACGGGGATAGTATGGTATTCGGCGAAAAAGCGTTTGAAGTGCAGGCTTCGGTACATACCATATTACAATGTGAACGACTGGTCTTAAACTGTATGCAGCGCATGAGCGGGATAGCGAAACTGACGAGGCAGTATACAGATAAATTAAAGGGTTATAAAACCCGGTTGCTGGATACCCGGAAAACCACGCCTAATTTCCGCTTGCTGGAAAAAGAAGCTGTTCGCATCGGGGGTGGATATAATCACCGTTTCGGGTTATTTGATATGATCATGCTAAAAGATAATCATATTGATTATTGCGGCGGGCTGGAAAAAGCAATACAGAAGGCAGCAGCCTATGTGCGGAATGTAAAACCGGGATTAAAAATTGAAGTGGAAACCCGGAGCCTGGATGATGTGAAAAAGGTCATACAAAACGGTAAAGGGATCGTGTTCCGGATCATGCTGGATAATTTTTCACCCGGACAGGTTGCAGAGGCACTGGATATTATCGGTGAGGAATTTGAAACGGAAGCAAGCGGTGGGATCAACCTGGAGAATATTGAGGCCTATGCCAGCACGGGCGTGGACTATGTAAGCTCAGGCGCCCTTATCCACCAGGCCCGGAGCCTGGACCTGAGTTTGAAGGCGGTTGTGGATTGAGGAAGGACAATAATTAAGCAATCGTTTTACCATTGTTCAACGATGTTCAACTACTGTTAAACGATATCAAGCTTTACGATGGCAAAAAAACAAAAACCCGATACCAGGGGCTTTATTTACAGTACCGACCCTGATTTTAAATTCGAGGAAGAGAGCGTCAATACCGAAACGCTCTTGCCTGCTCAACAAAAGTTAAGGGTAAGATTGGAAACCAAACACAGGGCAGGCAAAGCCGTCACTGTTGTATACGGGTTTATTGGCAGGGAGGAAGACTTGCAGGACCTGGGTAAAAAATTAAAATCCTATTGCGGAACCGGCGGCTCCGCCAAGGAAGGAGAGATCATTGTGCAGGGTGATCAGCGGGATAAAGTACTGCAGTGGCTATTGAAAAATGGTTTTAAACAATCCAAATAATATAGTATTAAAGGATTCCCATGCTTACTCCCTGGTTCTATTTCATCATCGGGTTTATCTTTTGTGCCGGCGGAGTATACCAGTTTTACCGCGATGCATTTGAAGAAGACAGGAGCCTGCGAAAGGCCATCCTGGTCATGATTGCCGGGATTGTGCTAATCGGGTTGGGAACGGCAAAATACTTAAAACTGGTACAGTAAGCTATCCATTGAAACCGATCTTACGATGGCTGCCATCGCAATAGGGCTTAGTGGCCGAGGCACCGCAACGGCAGAGGGCTACTGTTCCTGCTTTTTTTTCTTCTCTTCCGTCCTGGTGAACAATCAGGCATTCAGTTTTAACCAGGTAAGGCCCATGAGCAGAAACTTCTATTTTTAGAATGGTTGCTGACTCAGCAGCAATTTTATCCGGTTCTGAATCTTGGGCATCTTCGTTTACAAAATAACTCAATGCCCCGCTGGGACATTTTCTCACCTGTTCGATGATCTTTTCCGTGCTGGCATTTTCCATCCTGATCCAGGGTTTTTCCTGGGGGTTAAATACCTGGATTAAACCTTTCCAGCAGAGCGTGGAATGAATGCAGGTACCCGGTTTCCAGACAACGGTGATATCCTGATTACTGTATTTGAATGTTTTTTGCAAGGTGAATAGGGTTTGAATAACTGTTTAGTTGCTGTCGATCCTGTAATTTACGCAGGATTCATTTTTATAAAAAATAAGTACATTCGTGCTCCCAATCCGCTCATCAATCTTTCTCTGACCAGTAGCCAATCTTTATAGCAAAAATTTAGTTATGAACCGGGATAAAACCTTTCATCTTGGGCTTTGTATGGCCGGGTCTATTTCCGCCGGCGCCTATACCGCGGGGGTTATAGATTATTTATTTGAAGCTTTAAATAACTGGTGTAAAGCCAAACAGGAGCCAGATCCATCGATACCCGATCACGATGTGCTGATCGATGTTTTTGGGGGCGCTTCGGGCGGAGGTATTACAGCGGCTATCAGCCTGTTTGCTCAACAGGAAAGGATTTCACCGATGCGGCTGGAAAATAACCGGCCTGGTAACGATGGTGGTTATAACCTGCTTTATGATACCTGGGTACAAATGAGCAGCCATGATGTCTTTGCCGAAATGCTGGATACTTCGGATATACAAATGGAATATGTACCGTCCCTGATGAATTCGAAGTTTATTGATACGATTGCAGGTTATTTCAAGGAGTATCTCTATAAATATAAAGGCCAGCCATTCACCACCCGGCCATATATCAATGACCGGGCGGAACTATTTCTAACACTTTTTAATATCACAGGCATTAAATACGAACTGCTTGCTAAAGCAAGTGAGGAAGGACTGGTAAGGCAATATGCCGTCGAACACCGTGACATGTCGCATTTCCGTATCGCAGCTGCCTATGAAAATGATGGGCGCATGCCGTTGGATTTTTCGAATACGGATATTATCGATATTCTTATCGATTCGGCGATGGCAACAGGTGCTTATCCCGGTGGCTTAAGCAGCCGTTTTATAAGCCGGCCCAAACAATACCTCTGGGATAATCCGTTTATAACAAAGAATGGAAGATTTGACTGGAAGAAAATAAAGCTGGATACAGAAGGCCATGATACCGACTATGCGATGGACGGTAAAGAAATTTACAAATCCCTGAATGCGGATGGAGGGGTAGCCAATAACGAACCCATCGAAATTGCCCGCCAGATTCTCCAGGGTATCCGCCAGGACATGTATGGTAAGGAGTATGCGAATTGCGATAATTCCTCGATCATCCTGATCGACCCATTTCCCAGTTTTGATAAATCTTTTGAAAAGCCGGGTCCGGCACACCAGCATTTGACCGGTTTTGTCCAGGATGTGGTCATGGCCATGCAGAGCCAGCTTTTGTTTGATGCCAAGACTATGCTCGATGCCTATAACAGTGATAATAACGGGCTTTACCTGGTGGCTCCCTCAAAAGACGGTTTTAAGCCAGCCCACGCCATTGCCTGCGGATCCCTGGGTGGATTCGGTGGATTTTTATCTGCCGATTTCCGGATCCATGATTTTTTCCTGGGCCGTCATAACTGCCAGAGTTTTTTGCGCCGCTATTTTATCATAAACCTGGAAGATCAAAAAGAGCAGAAAGATGTGCAGGCTGTGATCAATGGTTATCAACGTCCTGAGGCGATGAAGCGCTTTGCCCGCAAAGACGAGAAAGGCCTTTGGGTGCCTATTATTCCTGACATGAACATCAAGCAGCCGGATGATGCCAAAAATAAAAAATTTGACTTACCGGTATATCATTTTGAAAGATTGAGCGACACGGCCCTGAATCATTATTTTACTATGCTGGAAAAAAGATTTTCAGCACTGGCAATGAACCTGAAGAAAACCTATGGTATTGCCGAGATGGCCCTGGCCATGGGCGTCAAAACTTATGAAGATAATATTGCAACCAGCGTCCTGAATTATATTAAGAATGATTTGAAGAGAAGGAAATTGATGCAACGATAAGGGGTATAGTTTAACCGTAGTTGAACGATTGTTGAACTATTGTTAAACGATGGCCGGGGCGATTATTTTTTATAAACAACCTTCAACTACTTTTCAACCATTGTTCAACTACAGGTCAACAAACGTCACTGTCCCTGCGCTAAACTATAGGCTTTCTTATCACCCCAGGCATTGAGGACTTCCAGGGAACAGATTTTGAAATCCCCGCTCATGCTTACATATAAACCGATTATATCCTGCTGATTGAGGGGCGACCCGTCCAGGCTTTCGAAACGGGCATTGTACTGATTCACGAGATTGGTGAAGACTGAACCCGTGGGCCATACCTGGGTGCCGCGGTTGCTGACACTTACGAGACTGAATTTCACGCCGCCATGACGCTGGCATTTTTTTGCAATTACTGCGGGCTGATCACTGCTTTCGATGAAGAGATCGACCCCGATGATATGATCTTCTCCCAATTCCTTTGATAAAAGCATGGGATTCTTTTCCAGTTTAAAGGACGTAGGAGTTGCCGGCATATTCGGCAACATGGGTTTGGGATTTTTGGAGGGTATTTTTCCAAAATTATCTATGATGGCCTGGGCAAACTGGGTTGTATTTAATGCTGGTTTGTTTTTATCTCCAAAATCACCGGTACGGATTCCTTGTTCCAGTGTGTACAATAAAGCATTTTCAATAGTGGCGGCATTTTGCATATATCCCAGGTGACGCAGCATAGCCAAACCGCTTAATAGAAGGGCTGTGGGATTGGCAATATTTTTTCCCGCAATATCCGGGGCTGTGCCATGTACCGCTTCAAAAATGCAGATATGATCGCCGATATTGGCGGAAGGGGCAAAACCCAAACCGCCGACCAGCCCCGCGCAGAGGTCCGATACAATATCGCCCTGCAAATTGGTCAATACAATTACATCAAAAGTATCCGGTCTAGTCACCAGCTTCATACACAGATCATCCACGATAATGTCATCGGCCTTGAGTTCAGGATAATCTTTGGCAACCTCGTAAAAACATTCCAGGAATAACCCGTCGGTGATCTTCATGATATTGGCCTTATGCCCGCAGGTAATTCGCCTGGCATTTTTCTTTTTTGCCATTTCAAAAGCATAACGGATTACCTGCAGGCTCCCGGGCCGGGTAATAAAACGCCGGCTCAGTGCTACATCATGGGTAAGCATATGCTCGATACCCCCATAGGTATCTTCAATGTTTTCCCGCACCACTGTTATATCAATTAAAATACCTGCTCTGGAAAATACCGTATCCACTCCATGCAATGTCTGGAATAACCGGTTATTCGCATAGGTATTCCAGGTTTTACGGGCTGTTACATTCACACTTTTTACCCCTTTGCCCTTGGGGGTTTCCATAGGACCCTTGAATAAAATTCCCAGGTTTTCGATAGTTTGTTTGGCTTCCGGGGTCATACCATTACTGAAACCTTTATCGAAAACCCATTTTCCCATTTCTACTTCTTCATATTCCAGCGGAACACCATTGGTCTGAAAAATATGCAGCACGGCATCCATGATCTCGGGACCTATACCATCTCCTTTGGCAACAGCTATCTTCATATCATAAATGAATTGAAAGTGAATTCCTTTGGCTGCTTATGACAGTTTCAGGAGTCGCAAAATTAGGGCATGGGTACAGAAACCCTCGTAAAAATCCCCGGGAAGTTCCGGCTTCGGGGTTTTTGTTTACTTTTACTGAAATTCGTTTTCATGAGCAGCATGATCTCTGAAGGTGTTAAGGTTACAGTTGAGACGTTTTACCAGCCCGATTACAGCAATCCCCTGCAATCGGAGTTCATGTTTGCCTACCGCATTAATATCGAAAATCACAATTCATTTCCAGTCAAATTGCAACGCCGTCATTGGAAAATCTTTGACAGCAATGGTACTTACCGCGACGTGGAGGGGGAGGGTGTCGTGGGTGTGCAACCGGTGCTGCAACCCGGCGAAAATTACCAATATGTGAGCGGCTGTAACCTGCGCACGGAAATGGGTCGCATGCACGGCACTTATGAAATGGAAAACCTGCACAGCAAACGCACCTTCAATGTCAGCATTCCCTCTTTTGAAATGATTGTTCCTTTTAAAGGAAATTAAGCAGTTAAAAAAACACTTCTCCAGTCTAAATACTAAGTACTAATACTAAGTACTAAGTACTCATACCATCATCTATCTCTTCCCTAACTCAATTCTCCTCGTTCTTTCTTTCATCAAAGCAATCGCTTCCTCCCGCGAGTTAAACATATTGTTGATGTTAACGAGGTTATCCGCCAGCTTATCGTAGCGCTTGGTTAGCAACCAGGTAAAAATATGCAGGTAATGTATACTGTCGAATACGATGGCTTTATTATTGGCAAACTCATCTTTCCGCTTCAGGAACTCCGCCGGCATTTCGGTATAGTGCATACCCGGGCGCAGGTGATGAATGATATGGTAACCATCATTCCAGCAAACCTGGTTGTATACCGTATTGATGCAATTAATGGAGTTGGTATAAAGATTATCCGGTTTGCGGGGATCAATAAAAGCATGCTGGGTCCAGTTGCCCAGCATCATCACCAGCCGGGCAAATAAAAGCGGGATCAGGAAAACGACCAGGGTGGCTTTAAGATTCACAAAACACATCGCGATACAAAAGGCGAGATAAGTATACTCGCCAACAGTAAGACGCTGGTACATTTTTTTGCGTTTCCGGTAATAGAGGTAAAGAATTGTATTTTTTACACCCACCGAAATGAAATTCCAGAAATAAGCCAGGAAATGCCGCAGGCTGTCCCGTTGGTAAGGCATCGTGCTGCTCGTATCATCGGGCATATTGTTCTCAATATGGTGCATGCCAATATGATGGCTGAAATAACCTTCCGGTGCATGCCCGAACAGGGGACAAACGATCCAGGTGATATAAGTATGCAGCCATTGGTAAGGCTTCTTAAAACATTTGCGGTGACAAATACAATGCAGCATCAATCCAAAGCGGCCTTTGAAATAAAGCTGGCTTACATAGAAATAAGGAATAGCCAGCGCCCACCAATACCAACCCTGCAGCAGGGGCGTAAAAAGCAGTATGGCTACCGGTATTACGGTTAAATGGATACGGGTAAGCAGGTAAATAAAAGGCAGGTCTCTTTTATCGTTCATCTTCGTCAGCCAAAAACGATCATACGAGCTTAATTTTTCTTTGGGAATATATATGGGATCCGTCAGGGTGCCAAGCGCTTTCATAACCTCTTTTATTATCGACAGTATAATTTAAATCCGGCTCAAAGTACAAAAATCGTGCGGTTTGAATGGAAAGCTCCATACTGTCTGAAAAAACTTATTATAATAGGAACTAAGCGCCTTAGTCGTCAATGAAAATAGAGATGGAGGTCTTTTTAGCAGTTATTCCCTTTAATGCAGCTTATTTAGGTCTGTACTTGGCTTCATCGAGTATGGTTTTAGGACTGGCCTTCATAATCTCACGCGGATGAAGGGAAGGATTTTTCTCGGCATATTTCTGTACAATTCTCCAGCCGATCCATTGTCCAAGGTTTCCGGGCGATAATTCCTGCGAAAAGCCCTGTGTAAACGGGCCTTCGCCAATATAAGTATGAATGGTGACCGGGTCCAGTGCATAGAGGTCTTCATTTTTAATTATATAACTCCAGATCAATCCCTCATTTTCTTCACACCATTTCAATTGTGCCGCTGTATAACCCGTCTTAACTGAATCCGGTTCACCAGGCAAAAATTTGTCCAGCAGGAACCATTGCTTTCCCCTTTCAATCATTTGTTCGATCAGGGGTTTGCTGCTGCTCTGATCAGGGAACAAATCATCTACAATCAGCTGCATTCCATCTCCAATAATGTATTCCTTGCTAAACCGTCGGCTTCGGTAAGCGGGAGCGACGGCTTCAACGAAATAAGCATCCTTGTAAACAGGGTAATCGGCACCCAGGTAAAACTGCAGGCTGATACCCAGGAAATCGGGTCCCAGGAAATCAGGAGTATAACCTGCACTGCTTCGGGCCAGGGCATCCACAGGGCCCACAACCGTAACCAGGTTGGGTAATTTGTAATCCGGGAAATAATATTTTACATAACGGAATGCTTTTTCAAAATCTTTTTCGATGGAGGATATATTCCTGAACACCTGGTTCACCGTATCCCAAATAGGCCGGCTCAGGTGAAGAAAATTTTTTACACCCGGCAAGGTAGAGATACTATCGAGACCTAAAATATTCTGCAGGAAGATCGGGGTCAATACCGGGTATTTTGCATAGAGGCTGTTCAACCCGGGTAATAGATTATTGCTGTCGAGTGAAAAGAAATCCTGGTCGAAGCGATGAACCGCAACATCGGCATTAATCCCGGATAGATCCGGGGCATTTTCATTCTTATTCGTACAGGCAAAAACAAATGCCAGGAGTAAGCAAATAAAGCCGGGTTTTTTCATAGTCATGCTTAAACGAAAGGGCTGTAAAATTGTTGTGACGCGAAATTAATGCATTGAAATTTAGGGATCAATTAGCAGGCGACCGTGTAAATTTGTGCCATGAAGATTGCCTTAGCTCAGCAAAACTACCATATCGGAAATTTTGAATCGAACAGCCGCAAGATCATCGAAGGAATTGGTTGGGCAAAAAAGCAGGGAGCAGACCTGGTGGTCTTTTCA
>DASUMO010000515.1:0-12648 GCA_036277695.1 Chitinophagaceae bacterium | reverse complement strand
AGTTGGAACAAAAAGGCTGGAATGGTTCCAACTGATCTTACCAGTGACAGAATCGTAACTAATATTCCGGCTGGCACCACCTACACGGAGATTCCCCTTTACATCGAGAGTGGCCTGGGGCGAGTGAGTACCGATTCCCAGGTTCTGTGTTATTCCCTGCAGGGAGATCAATACTGTTGCAATAATCAATAAGCACTTCATGGCCGTTATTTTCTTTAGAATGAGGTTAAATAATAGTGTGATTTCAGGGAAGATCAATCATGGTGATGAAACCGGCTAACCAGGACTGCCTTTTTTCTCCTGGCAACTGCAATAGTTTCTCCATTATTAAGAAATAACATACTTTTTTTACCGGCACGGTACTTCTTGATGTAATGGATGTTAACCAGGTGAGTACGGTGTATCCTTACAAAGGATTGAAGTTTGGGGTGTTCCTCAAACCAGCGCAGTAATTTGGATATTACTATCGTTTTCCCCGTTGTTAAAATGAGCTTGCTATAATTGGATACGGATTGAATCCTTATGATCTGTTGTACCGGGATGAATAAAATTCCCTTGCTGGTAGACAATACCACACGCTTTAGCTCATGTTCATAGTTTGCTGTTGACTGGATCGTATCCATAAACCTGGTCCTTTCTATTAATTCATCGAAATTCAATCGTACCTGAATAAATTAACAAGTAATTTCTTTTTGAAACCCGGCTCCATTCGGAGCCGGGCTGATGAATAACTATTTAATCTGTATATAAACCTACCGGGGCCGGTGAACGGATTCAAGGTCAAACCCTTTCCCGGGGAACACTTTTACTCTACCTTCATAAGTTACTGCCAGCTGGGAAACCCCGTTCAGCGTTATCTTAAGATCATCGGCTTTGATTGTGCCGAGAGAGTAGATTTCTGCATCGCCATTTATTACCAGGGAGGTGATACCTGCTACAGGAAGGTATAAGGTGAGTGGGGTAAAACTCTTCTTTTTTTCAGCATCAACAATGAGCTCCTGGTTATTTACACTTGTTTTTAAGCAATCCAGGTCTTTCTGGTTTCCTGTTAACAACAACCGGCCGGCGGGCTCATTTACCAGCACGACGGTAATTTCTCCCCGGGTCTCTACCTGCCGGTATTCACCAGACAGGTTCACTTCTTTCTGGTCTATGAATGGCACGTAAGAAAAGGCCTGGGCAACAGAGTCGGAAGAGGTGAATAGAATAATCAATGCTAAGTAAGCAAAGGGAATGAACTTTCTGAAGATAGGTTTCATTTTGTTGAGTTTTATAAATGAATAGATAAGATTTAACGGTTGAAGGAATCTAGGCAATAAGCGCTGGTTGATAACACATGTTTCAAGGCTCATCCCGCGGCGGGATTCAGGCAAAGGTTGAAGGGAAGTAGACATATTATTCGGTTTATGGTTGAATGAATCAGGACAGCAATTTAGATTGCAAATAATGCGGAGACAATAGAACAAAAGTTTTAAATGGTAATTACCAGCGTGACGAGCGATACAAAATTTATAAAACGTCATGCTAATAAATGGTAACCTGTTTTGTAAGAGCGACTTCTCTGTTAATCTTGTGTGCAGGAAAGAGGGATAGAACGAAAGTTATTTGAATACGATCAGTTGTGCGTGAAAACAGTAAAAAGCTGGTTTGCCATTTCTTTTTTAATAAACTTTTCGAAATTAAATGGAGAAATAAGTTGCTGTTTCTATGATCAAAAAAAGGGTCCTGTTATAGACAGGACCCCCAACTGGGATTAAATTGTGGCTGGCTATTCCGTGATCAGCAAGCGACCTGTAAAATACCTGATCTGACCATTCCTTTCCTTTACCCTTATTCTATAGAAATAGATTCCCGTAGAAAGATCCCCCAGCGGTATATTATTCCGGTAGTTGACAAACCTGCTCACCACTTGCCCCTGCACATTCATAATCAAAATCTCATTTTCAAACCTTTCAATCTGGGGTATTATCCAGGTTTGATTTGCCCTGGCTACCGTTGGTATCTTGAATGATTCATCGGCCCCAACCGAATTATCAATACGTGTCATTGAATGGTTTCGTTTGCCTTTATCATCATCAATGATGATAAACTTACAACGGCCTTCCGTTCCGATATTCACATTTACCGGGTTACTGAATTGAATCCAGAAACGTTCATTGCTTTCCCGGAGCAAATCTCCTATTACATGGATCGGCACGGTTACAGATATAGCACCGGCCGGGATGGTGAGTACGCCATTCGTCGCTATATAATCAAGCCCTGCAACCGCATCTTCATTGACTGTTTCATAGTTCAGCTGGACCTCAAGAGGTGCAGGACGATCTAAAGTCAATGTTGTTATAACTATGGTTTGACCGCCATCACCCTCCTTAACCGGGTAAGTCCTCATTGTTAATTGCGGCAAATCGGTCGTACAATATTCGTCTACCGTTCCGCTGCAGTTATCATCCCCATTATTCCCGCATATTTCGGCTGAGCCGGGGTTGACAGAAGGATCATTATCATTGCAATCACCGGCCACCAAGGAATAACCGGGTACCTGCGTACAGGCCTCAGTTGTACCTGATACAATACTGCCATAGCCGTCACCGTCAACATCCCGGTAATAGGTTATGCGGGATTGCACCAGGATATTGATTGAATTGGAAACGGTTTCCCGTGGACTGGCACAGGCCAGGGAGGAGGTCATGACTACCGATACTGCATCCGCATTGGCGAAAGAAGTACTTTGATAGGTATTGCCACCCGTTCCCACGTTCACTCCATTCACCTTCCATTGATAATTTGGCGTATTCCCTCCATTCGTTGGGTTGGCAGTCAGAAGGACCAATGACCCGGCACAAACCGAAACAGCCGAAGCACTGATACTGACTGAAGGTTCAACCGTGGAAACTACGGACATGGTAATGGCATTTGAAGTAGCTTTTGATGGACTCGCGCAAGTCAATGATGATGTCATATCTACTGTGACTTCATCTCCATCTGCCAGTCCGGAGTACTGGTAAACATTGCTATTTGTTCCGACACTGAGCCCATTCAGTTTCCATTGATAGGTAGGGCTGCCTCCATTGGTTGGCGTGGCAGTAAAGGTTACTGGCTGGCCCGCACAGATCGAAGTTGCCGAAGCACTGATACTGACTGAAGGTTCCGCCGTAGAACCTACTGACATGATAATAGTATTTGAAGTAACCTTTGAAGGACTTGCACAACTCAAGGAAGAGGTCATTTCCAAAGTAACCATATCACCATTTTCCAGGCCGGAGTTCTGGTAAACATTGCTATTTATTCCGACACTGAGGCCATTCAGCTTCCATTGATAGGTAGGGATGCCTCCATTGGTTGGAGTGGCAGTAAAGGTTACTGGCTGGCCCGCACAGATCGAGGTTGCCGAAGCACTGATACTTACGGAAGGTTCCACCGTAGAACCTACTGACATGATAATAGTATTCGAAGTAACATTTGAAGGGCTTGCACAATTCAAGGAAGAGGTCATTTCTACAGTGACCATATCCCCGTTTGCCAGGCCGGAGTTTTGATAAGAACTGCTATTGGTACCCACATTACTGCCATTCAGCTTCCATTGAAAGGTTGGCATGTTCCCTCCATTGGTTGGGCTGGCGGTAAATGTTACAGGTTGTCCGGTACAGATTGAAGTTGCCGATGCACTGATGGTTACCATTGGTGAAACCGATTGGGAGGCTGTAATATAGATCGCATTTGACCTGACCATAGAGTAGTTTATACAGGAAGCAGAACTATTAAACCACAAAAACACCGAATCGCCATCTGCCAGCGAAGAGCTTTGATATGTGCTGTTCGATCCCCCGAAATTCCCATTCCAGATCCATTGATAAGTTGGGTTGTTGCCTCCATTGGTTGGTGTAGCAGTAAATGTTACTTGCTGCCCCGGACAGATGGATGTTGCTGATGCGCTAATGCTGACTGATGGTGTTACCGTTTCTGTTACACTCATGGTAATCGGATTTGAGGTGACCGTTACCGGGTTGGCGCAGGACAGTGAAGAGGTCATCACTACAGTAATAACATCTCCGTTTACCAGCGTCGAGTCTGTGTAGCGATTGCTGTTAGATCCAACATTGATTCCATTTTTCTTCCATTGGTATAGGGGTGTAAATCCACCGTTCACAGGCGTAGCAAAAAATGTAATCTCAGATCCTGAGCAGATTGAGGTTACCGGTGTATATACACTCACCGAAGTTGTGGCGTCAGGATTCACCGTTACCGTAAATGAACAATTGATTTCCGGCGAAGAGGCCAGGGAATAAGTAACGGTGGTTACACCTGCATTAAACAAGCGCCCACTGGCGCTGCCATTCCCATTCCCGGTGGTAGCGCCTGTCAATGTGTATGTATAAGATGAGCCCTGTGGTGTAATAACCGGGTCTAAATTATTCACCAGTGCTTCGCACTGATCTGGCAAAGCATTCACCGTAATATTTCCCGGGCAACTAATGGAAGCCGATACTGCGCCAATTGTCAGTGAATCTTTTTCAAACAGGCTCCAGTTACCGGCCTGGTCTTTTACTCTTATGGCCAGTAAGTGACCCCCTGCAGTCATTTGCGCAGGCACCGGAACCATAAAGTTTTGGGTAATAGTATTGCCCGGGCTGCTAATGGCCAGTGGTGTTCCGTTGCCTGCCCCGGGATCATTGTCATAAAAATATTCCGCAGCTGTGATGACCGGCATATCAACAGGAGGGGGGCTGATATAAAATCCTCTTCTTTCAAACATTCCCCATTTGCCATCCGCATCCCTTGTTCGGATAGCCAGGAAATGGAAACCTGCATTCATTGGAGCCGGAATAAGGGCTGCGAAATTCACTACATCCCCTGGGGTACCTACAGATACTGGTGTGCCATTGCCTGCCCCGGGATCATTGTCATAAAAATATTCCGCCGCTGTTATATTGCCAGTATTGGATGTAGGTGTTGAAATATAAATACCCCTTCTGTCAAACATGCTCCACTTGCCATCAGCATCCCGGACCCGGACGGCCAGTAAATGAAAGCCTGCGCTAAGCATGTTAGAAGGAATATTGGTGGTAAAGTTCACCGTTCCCGACGAAGCCGGAATGCTGATGGCGGTTCCGTTCCCGCAGCCTGGGTCCGAATCAAAGAAATATTCCGCCGTAACTATATTTTGGGTGTAAGCCGTCGCAATGGAGAAGACCATTAGCAACAGCATGAATTGCCTCTTCATGCCAATTAGTTTTAATAAAATGAAGAATGATATTTAAAGAGGCATTAATTGCTTTTCCTCGCTTCTACCGAAATGTTGAGCGTACCCCCGGCTGCAATGGTCGGATTGGCAATACTCATGCTGTAAATGAACGGCAAGCGGCTTAACCTGCTATTGGTCCAATTCAGACTCCCGGTACCATCAAATAAAAGGCCCATGTCTTTGCCGTCGGTTCCACTATTATTGGCCGGCCCTGCAGCAATTGTGAAGTTCAGTAATGGGTTATTCCTGCCGGCATTTACGGAATCCTGGTTAACCATCTGCGGATCCTGGTTTGCCAGATTGCCGCCAGCATCAGTATTGTTGTTTACAGCCCAGGGGTTATTGGTACCTCCATTGTATGTAATGTTATTGTTGAAGGTGCTGTAGGAATTATTATTGCCTGCGTCACGGTTAACAAATATATTGTTGGTGATTGTCAGAGTCCGGCAATCTCCGTTAAAGCAATTATAGGGGGTAGCTGCAGTGCCATACCATAAATTGTGATCGAATATGACATTAATACTATTTGTAAAGCCATATATTGAATTCGACGCATAGCTCATATAAAAAATATTGTTCTTAAAAAGGATATTCTCATAAGTCGTATACCCTGATCCACTGAAATATGCATTATCGAACCAGTTGCCTTCAAACACATAGCCTTTATAAGTTCCTAAGTATTGACCCAGGTGTATCCCGCCTTTGAAATGATTCCGGATGAAGCGAAGGTTTTGGGCAGCAGTATTAATGCTCACTGATCCTGTGATCTCCAGGCCTTGTATTTCCGTGCCTGCACAATTGAGCCCTTCGGTGGACATTTGCTGAACTGTTGCTTTGAACGGAAGAAAACTCTTCTCCGGTGCCCAGCCGGGTCCCAGGATTGTCAGTCGTTTTTGGGTTATTGTAAAGCCGGCATAGGTGACCGGGCTTCCATGAATATAGATGGTGTCACCATCGGACGAAGCATCTACAGCTGCCTGGATGGTATTAAACTGCGCCAGTGTACTGGGATAATTACTTACAGTTCTTACAGTGGCGTGCATGTTCAGTAAATACAAACTCAATGAAAGGAAAAGGAATAACGATTTCATGAATGGTTGGTTTAATGGTTAATTATTTATAATTCTTAATTCTCAGGCCGCAGCCAGTTGCTTTTTCATGGGCTGCCAGTTCCAATAGGTAAGTGATCGCAGCAGCCATTCAAAAGGCCCCAGTTTATACCTGGCCAGCCACCAGCTGCTAAATACCAGTTGGAATGCAAATACGGGTAAGTATATCAACAGCCCGGTAAATGGAGGAATATTGTTGAACCTGTCAAGTAATAGCAGGGAGGGAACCAGGATCAAAGATTGCATCAGGTAATTGCTTAACGCCATTTGACCAAATGCTGCCAATGGTTTCAGTCTATTTGCTTTTGTAGATACAGACAGGCTGATCAGTATGCAGGCGTAAAGCGTTACAGATACCAGCATCCAGGATTGCCATACGGTACGGGCAAAAGTATAGGCCAGGAATTTTTGCCAGTAATAGGGCATTTTTGCAACGAGTCCGGGGAAAACCTGGCTAAACCAATAATAATTTACAGGACCCAGCAATAAAGCTACTACGAGTGTTATGAGCAACAACTTGCGTCTTAATTTTCGACTTGTTTTTAGCTTTTGTAATAAACCGGCCTTACTGATCCAGAAGCCGAGCAGGAAGTGAAACAGCATATCTATGTATATCAGGTAGATTTGATGATACAACTTGAAAAATTGCCAGTTGTATTGCAGGTGCTCCTTGTAATTATTAGGTTGCACCAGTGCATTTGCTTTTTGCCATGGGCTGTCAAAGAAGATGGGGATAACCGGCGTAACCAAAAGGAGGAATACAATAGAAATAAAAATAAGCAGCTGCCGGTTCGATAAATTTCGAACGAATAATAATGCAGTTCCTGCAATCGCATAGAACATCAGGATATCACGCGTGCTCAGGAATATGGCATGAATAAACCCCAGAAACAGTAATCCAATAAGCCGCCTGGAAAAAACAGGAACAAGGGATGCCTGCTGCATCCTCGCTTTTTCGAGCTGAACATGAAAGCCTATGCCAAAGACCAATATGAGCATCGTATACATCCTGCTCTCGACCAGGATCCATTTTGGCCAGGCAACGATCTCGTCCAGGACTGAATTGGCATATCCTTTTGGTGCACCAATATCATTCACGCAAAACATAAATAAAACACCGGCCAGGGCAAATCCACGAAGGACATCCAGGCTTATGTCGCGGCGGGATTCCGGCAGGGGTTGAAGAGTAATAGACATGTTAATTTGGTTTACTGGTTAATCATTAGGGCGGCAATTTAGATTGCAAATGAGGCGGAGACAATAGAACAAAAGTTTTAAATGGCAATAACCAGCGTGAAGAACGATGCAGAAAAAGGTTAAATGTCGGGCTGATAAATAGTAACCTGTTTTGTAAGAGGGACTTCTCTGTTGATCAAGTGACCTGGACAGGGGGATAGAACGAAAGTTATTGGGATACGATCAGTTGTGCGTGAAAGCAGTCATTATTTCCCTAAGGCTTTATTAATGGCTTCTGTTCTGTTTTGGACATGTAGTTTTTCGTAGATCTTATGAATATGTTGCCGGACAGTGCTGGTGGTAATATGGAGCTGGTCCGCTATTTCTTTATATAATAAACCTTTCGATAGTAAATGGAGAATTTCGTTTTCGCGGTTGGACAGGACATCCATTGATACGGTTTTATTTCCATTATCACGGAAAAGATTAACCAGCTTCCGGGCGATATTGGCGCTCATCGGGCTCCCGCCCTGGTGCAGCTCTGTTAATGATTCGACTATTTGCAAAAGACCGGTGTTTTTTAGCAAATAGCCGGAAGCGCCGGCCTTTAATGCTTCAAACACCTTTTCATCATTTTCATATACTGTGAACATCATGAACTGTGTCCCGGGACTTTTATCCTTCACTTGCCGTATGCATTCAATGCCATTCATCCCGGGCAGGTTAATATCCATGATCACAATATCCGGCGAAAGACGCGGAAGATTCGTCAGCGCCTCTTCCCCTGTTTTAAAATCCCCGACAACAGTAAAATCCGTATTAAGGGAAATAAAGCTTTTCAACCCATCTCTTACTTCGTCCAGGTCTTCTACGATAGCTATTGATATACTCATGTTTTCGAAATTAATCCTATACAGTCCTGCGAACAATAGAATGAAAGTTATCGATCCAGCGGAACAGCGATATCGACCAGGGTGCCGTTCCTGTTCACAAAGTCAATTTGACCCCTTAGCTCCTTTATCCGCGCATGCATATTCAAAAGCCCGTTGCCGGCTGAGCGGCCGGGTTTATCAATCCCCTTACCGTTGTCGCTTATTTGAATGTTGAGGCGGTCGGACGCTATGTCAATGCTTATAAATACATCCGTTGCCTGGGCATGTTTTACCACGTTGTGCAAAGCCTCTTTTACCGTCAGGTAGATATTTCTCCTGAATTCACTGCTCACCACCCGCTGCGGAATGGCGTCGGGCTCCACAACGTGGCAGGCAATGCCATTCTGCTCCAGGTATTCAACGGCATAAGCACGGGTATAGGAGAGCAGGTCCCAAAGTGTATCATTTTTCTCATTCAGCGCCCAGACGATTTCACCCATCTTGTCAATCATTTCATGCGAGTAGGTCCTGATATGATCTATTTCTTCTTCGATCGGTAAATGCTGCTGTTTTTTCATGCCAATGGTTTCGCTGAGAAATTTAATCCTGGACAAGCCGGCACCCAGGTCATCATGCATGTCGGTAGCGATCCGGGTCCTTTCTTTCTCAATAGCCTGCTTTTTCTCCAGGGTCATACGTTGCAATTCGAGTTTTCGGTTGATATAGAAGCGCAATCCCAGGAAGACCAATGCCAGGACCAGGATAGCAACTATTAGTCTAAACCACCAGGTTTGCCACCAGGGTGGTAGAACGGTAAATGGAAAAGAGGCTGCCAGTTCCGGGTACTGCCCGTGCAGGAAGAATGCTTTGGCCCGCAGTGTATATTCGCCGGGTGGAAGGTTTACAAAATTGATCGTGGCATTGCCGGATGGCTGGCTCCATTCTTCATTCCCGCTTCCTTCCAGCAGGTAACTGAATCGCGTTTGTTTTTCATCAATAAAAGAAGGAGCCGAAAGCTGAAAGCCCAGGTTGTTTTGATAATAACGTAATTCCGATCCCGGTTTCAGGACCTTTTGTTGCGCATTCCCGATAACGATATCCGTGAATTCAAGCCGGGGTTTCCAGTCGTTCACCTGTTGCCGGACCGGGTCATAAGTCAGGAGCCCGGCGGTTGAAAGGATCCACAGCCTGCCGCTCTTTGTTTCCTGGACCTTTGACATAGGGAAATAGAAATTATTTCGTCGGGTAATGTTTTCAACAAAAAAACGATTATTGCCTTTCCGGATCCTGTCCAATCCAGAAGGAGTGCAGGCCCAGATTGTATTGTCATCGTCACAAAGGAGGTAATTCACAAAATTGTTTGATAGGCCATCCTGGGTGTTAATAAATTGAACTGATTGCAGGATAAGGTCATCAAAGTGGAGTAAGGCGAGGCCGTGATCCCTGGTTCCTATCCACATATTGCCGGCCTTATCTGCAATAATTGAACGCGGGCTCATGAAAGGAAGCTCTTTACTATAGGTTCTCAGCAGGGAGAGCTGGATTTTTCCATCCTTATTCCTGGAAACCCCGAAGCAATTCAACTTATTGCCCCTGGTGGCTGCCCAAATCCTGCCTTTCCCGTCAACCGCGACCTTGTCGGTAAAATAATCAAGTGCAGCAACCAGTTTAGTATCACCGGACCAGACATGCAATTTATCGGACAAGGCGATCAGGTTTTTATTCTTGTCCACCAATCCAAACAGGTATTCCCATTTTGTACTGCTGTCTGCTTCCGTATAAAAAGGAGATATATTAAAATTCCGGCTCTCGCGGTCAGCCCGCCAGTGAAATATACTGTTGCCCCTCAGCATAAACTGGTTGTAACCGGACACAAACTGCGAGGGACCGGGATTTGGTCCCTTGTAAAAATATTCAACGGGCTGTTTATTCTTTTCCACGAACAGGACACGCCTGTGATAGCCATCGTAAAGCCACACAGAATCGGAGTAAGGTGCAACAAAAATATCCGTTACATGGAAGCCCTTCATTATTTCCGGGTAATAGATCAATAACTGGTTTGGGAGTTTGGAAAGGCCGGTTTCCTCGTTGATAAACCACATATTGTTTTCATAGTCCTGGAAAATCGCGTTTTGGGCATTGGTGTTGAGGCCGTTTTCAACGGTAAACCGCGTTGTTTCACCGTCCTGTTTTATCCTGTAAACACCTGATTGCGTTGCCAGCCAGGTATTATGCTGCCTGTCGCGGTAAACAGAACGGGGAATGACTTTTTCCGGCAGGTGATAGGAAGCAGGCAATGGCTGTAAAATGATACTATCCCGGATAGTGGATGCATCATCTATTTTATATACTCCGGCAGCTGTGGACAACCAAATTTCCCTTCCATCAATATTCGTTATGCTTACAGCAGTAATATTGCTTTTATGGCCCAGTAGCCTGTTTTGTGCAAAGTCGTATACAAACAAATTCACAGCATAAGGACTCAGGAACCCAGGGTTGCTAAGAATGAATAATTTTTTATTTAGCTCAACACCCGTGACGAGTCCGGCGGCATCACCGTTTTTCTGCAACCAGTTCAGTTCGATTTTACGGAATCGTCTTCCTTCCAACCGGAACAGGCCTTCATCGGCCAGGGCATAATAGTTGCCATCACTGCACCTGACCAGTTGATTGATGATGGGAGTGTAGTGATCATCCGGGATGAACTCTTTGAGTCGTCCGTTTACAAGGCAGTGAATTTTGTTGGCGTTTTGCACTATCCATAGCGAATCCTCGCCCATTTCCACAACCGCATTGACCAGGCTGGCCGCCAAACCATTATTGGTATTGTAGTTGGTAAAACGGGTACCATCATAAATACTCAGTCCACCATAGGTAGAGATATACAATTTACCTTTGCTGTCCTGGAAAATAAACCGGACCCTGTTATCGGCAAGCCCTTCCCGGGGGGTATAATGAACAAAGGGATATTGTTGGGCATTGGCAGTCCAGGTAAAGAAGCATGCAAGAACAATTGCAATTCGATGCATGCTTAAATTTAACTCAAAAAATCAGTAAAAACGTTTTAAAGCTTTTGTAAGATCGTTGCACTTTGTTATTTGATTTTTCGCAATACTTCAACAACTGTTTCACCCGTTTCGCCGGAAGATTTATAGATGCCTGGCTTTAGTGTACGCTGTTTTAGCATCGGCAATTCATTGCCATTGAAAACGGAAGCGATGGATTCGTTCGGGACCATTGCCCACACATCGGCAATTTGTGTCATGCAGCTTCCTGTTACCGTTTTTTTAAACTGACCATCTTTATTTTCAATGTTGATATAACCACCCCTGCGGTCATCATAAATTTCCAGCTCAGTGTAAACCTTTCCTGTACCATTGATACTCATGTCGCAGAACCTGTCTTTGTCGGTACCCGGCAACCTGTCAATGCTGCATATATCTATCTCAATAATCATTTGCAAATCGCCGACATACATTACATCGTCATCCTCGGCCACGTTTTCAGGGCCCGACAAAAATCCGTATAGCACCACAACACCGTTAGAACGAACATTACAATCTGTAATAGTTCCCGGATCGGAAATATAGCCTGTGAAACTGATGATCACTTCATAAATAGCCTGTTTACCGGACACACCAATGATGGAAGGATTTTGTGCAATTTGTTGCAGAATGGTAATATAGGCTTTGGCACCATCCATAATAGCACCTGCCACTTCCATCATCAGGTTAAAAATAGCTGGTGAATAATTTATAATAGCATCTTCATCGGGATCTGCTGCCACTTCTCCAATAATGGTGATGCTGATCCACTTTGCCACCTCGCCCGGCTTAAATATTACTTCTCCATTTGTAGCAACATAATCAACACCGGCTTTTGCACTGCCATCCTCTGTCTTGTATTTTACGGTCACAGGTTCTTTACTGGGTTCCGACAGGTAAACCAGCACTTTGACCGGGCGTTGCCCTTTATCGCTTTTGATGGCTGTGGTATTGGCAACACTTACCTTAACAGGAGCCGCATCTTTTTTAAATGCTGTTAAAAAAAATAGCGATGTTATGAGCATCCAAAACGCTGGTTTATTTTTTTTCATTTTTATGTTATTTATCAATCATTGCCTGCAAGTTCAATATTGGGAAATCCTGGTAATATAAATAATAGATGTCCTTTGTTGGGTCAGGCCGGTTTTCCCCATTCCACATGCTGTAAACAATTAATTGTGGAATGTATTTGGGCAGATCTTTTT
>DASUMO010000514.1:0-17344 GCA_036277695.1 Chitinophagaceae bacterium | reverse complement strand
TTTTCCTTTTTGGATCTTTCATTTTGTGAGCCTGTTTTTATCAATTGGGTAAAACCAGTGGCCCGCGAAACACTGGAACAATATGCAAAGAGGCTACGAAACCAGATTCCTGAGGGCAACCCGGTAGTGGTGGGAATTTCGCTGGGTGGCATGCTGGTCACGGAAATGGCGAAAGCGGATAAAGATATCAAGGGCATTATTCTTGCCAGTAATAAAACCGCAGCCGAATTCCCGGGTTATTGGCGCATCGGGAAATGGCTGCCATTGTATAAATGGTTCCCGGCCGGGCTGTTAAAAAAATTCATGCTTTTAAATCAATGGATCCTGGGAGCCCATCAAAAGGACCAGGAACAACTCTTGCGCCAGGTTATTCGTGAATCGGATATGGACTTTGTGAAATGGGCCATTGAAGCGATATTGTATTGGAACAATAAGGAAGTCCCGCCCAACCTGGTACATATTCACGGAAATGCTGATAAATTATTGCCGGTTAAACGGGTAAAAGCCGATTACACCATTGATGGAGGCACGCATGTTATGACCCTGGATCACGCGGGAGAAGTTTCAGTACTTTTAAAAAAGTTAATACTGGACCGGAACAATGCTGTGTAAGCGATATTAAAATAACTTGTAGTATGAAATTCCTGCTGGCCTTTTTATTCCTGGTGATTGGCCGGGTGGCGTGGACCCAGTCATTAAACGATACGATCCGTTTGCATTTCCTCTATGGTTCGATACCTGCCAAGGGATACGAAAAAACCGAACCAAAATTTTTCGGTGGATTAAAAGGGGGACATGTCAGCATTGAAGCAAATGGCCGGGTGCTGGATTTTTTGCCGGGTAATTGCCCTATACTTCCTGAAAATAATAGACCCAGCGGGGGCTTCCGGATCAATAAAGCCGTGTATTGGGACACTTCTTCTACAAAATGGGTCATGATCAAAATTCCCCTGACAAGGTCTCAACTGGAATCCCTGGAAACGATCTATCATAGCTATGCCGAAGAAACGCCCTATGATTACGCGGTATTTGGCATGCGCTGCGCCGCTGCATCCTATGATGTACTTAGTGAAATAGGGCTGTTTAAGAAAGTACCCGAAAAATTCAATATGGTAAAAAATTTTTACCCGAAATTATTTCGCAAACGCATACTCAAATGGGCAGGGAAAAATAACTACCCGGTTATATTCCATCCCGGCAAGCCTACCCGCAAGTGGGAAAGTGATGAAGGAATCTTTTGAAGGTGGGTGAACAATGGTTGAACGGTGGTTGAGGGCCGGCTGAAAATAGCAAGGTGGCACTGCCCGGGTTTTCTTATTTCAACAAAATAGATGATAAAGACATAAGATTCAAAACGCATTTATCATTTACTCCCCTCTCCTTTGGAAAGGGCCGGGTTTGAGGCCATTTAACAACTATTCAACCAACCCCCAGCATCTTCGAATTACATAAAGCATTCAACCATTATTCAGCCTGCTATAAACAACCAGATAACATTTCATCAATCTACTCAACATCCACCTGTTTCCGGATCACTGCCCCTTCCGATGCTTCGGGGAGGAATTTTCTTTCTCTCAGCATATAACCATTGCCCTTTTCACAGAAATGCACTTTTAGGTTTTCCAGGCTGATGGGATTGCCGTCCGGTATATCGGCTATATTGGAGTGTATGATATCATGCCCGTCGATAATGATCACCAGTCCGCTACCGATTGCTTCCATTTTATTTCCTTCTGTGATCAGCATACCGGTATCCTCTCCCAAACCAATTCCAATGCATTGGGGATTGGATGCGATGGACTGGGATAAACGGCCAAACCTTCCCCTTTTTTCAAAATGAGAATCGATGATCACATCATCGATAAAGCCCAATCCCGTAGTGATCTTTACCTCTCCCTTGAGGTGGGCGCGCATTGCATTTCCTTCGTAGATCATGGTATTGCTCATCGCCATGGCCCCGGCACTGGTTCCGGCAATCGTAAATTTTTCCTGCTGGTATTTTTTCAGGAGAATATTCAGAAAAGAAGTTCCGCCGAATATCGCACTGAGCCGGAGCTGGTTGCCCCCGCTGAACATGACCGCCCCACAGTTTTCCAACCGGGTAATGTATTCGGGATTAATCGCATCCTGCCGGTTGCGGATATGCAACATATTTACATTAGTGCAGCCAATCCGGCCAAAAGCATTCAGGTAATTATTTCCCACTTCATTGGGAATCATTGAAGCCGTAGTGATCACCTCGATATGCACGGAGGGACCACCTGATTCGTCGACAAAGCGACGCAGTATGCCCAGTTCAAAAAAATTGAGATTGCTGCGATGTATTTCCCCGGCCTCCAAATCTGTGCCTTTATCTTCGGCACCGCCGATAGCGATAAGTTTTCCCTTAGGATGCGACATTTACGGTGGTTTGGATATTAGACAAAAGTAAAAAGAAAACCCATTAACGTAAACTTAATATATCCAAGTATGTGAATATCCTGTGTTTGCGGATAAGATCAGGTTTTTCGGCGATTCACAACATAATAAACCAGGATCCCTGCCAGCGCTATAATTCCACCGTGGACCGCGTATTTATTATGAAGAAGAAGAAATGTCCAAATGCCAACAGAAAGTATGACTGGAAGAGGATATAACCACATTTTGAAAGGAAGCCCATCCGGACTATTCTTCTTCCTCAGCAACACGACCCCCACGGCCTGAGCCATGAACTGGATCACGATACGCATTGCCAGGATGGCCGTAATGACATCGCCCAGTTTCATCAATAAACTAAAAATAAATCCCGTTGCGCAAAGTACCAGCAGGGAGATATAAGGAAATTTCTTTGTGGGGTGCAGCTTTCCAAAAACCTGGAAAAAATTTCCGTCTACCGCGGCCGCATAAGGTACCCTGGAATAGCCTAACACTACCGCAAAAAGGGAAGACATGGCGATACAAAGTATGAGTACAGTAACGAATACAGCTGCCTTCGTTCCATACAATTGTTCCATAAATGTGCTGACCAGGTATTTGTCATCCGCCCTCACCGCCTCCCAGGGTACGACGCTCATAACACTGATATTCATCAACAGGTATAAAATCGCAATCCCGGTAATCGAAATAAAAATACTACGGGGAATATTGAGTTCCGGTTTTTTAATTTCGCCTCCCAAATGACATACATTATAATAACCCAGGTAACTATACACGGTTTTCAATGAACCATGAGCAACGGCCGACCAAAAAGCAAACTGGAAAAATGAATCCTGCCCTTCAGGCCATACACGGATCGACTGCTGGGGATGGGTGAGCCCGCTGAAAATGATCCAGGCTATGGTGAGAATGACGATAGAGCCCAGGATCACCGATATTTTTCCGATGGTCTCAATTTTCCGGTATAATAATAATAATACAAAAAGTACCAGTCCGCCTGAGACTGCTTTTTGCTGCCATTCACTCAATTCAACTATATAGGTCAGGTATTGTGAAAATCCGATTGCTGCAGAAGCCACAACCAGCGGGGCCTGTATACTGGTTTGCCAGACAAACAAAAAACTCATCAGCCTCCCGCCTTTTTCACCATAAGCGATCCGGTGAAAATTATAAGTACCGCCTGCCAAAGGATAGCGGGCACCCAGTTCACTCCAGATCATGCCGTCTGCAAAAGCAGTAAAGGCCCCGAAAATCCAGGCCCAGATAAACAAACCGCTCTGAAATTGTGCTACCACGAAAGGCATCACCACGAAAGGCCCGATGCCCACCATATCAATCATATTGATGGCGGTTGCCTGCAGCAGGTTTATTTTACGGTTCGTGAGCGGGGTTGACATCCGGGACTATTAGTACAAATTCAAACGGACGGTTAAGATTAAACGAGATGAACCATTTGTCAAGCATCAGCTTTTGGTAAAAGCGATAATGCCATCCACCAGCACATCCAGGTTCTTGAGCGTGGTGTACACATTGGGGGTTACCCGCACAGATTTAATATTTTCCCATTCAATCGCTACCGTATGAACCCTGAATTTATCGAGGAGGAAACTGTCCATTTCGGCCGGTTTTTTTCCTTCCACGGAAACGTTTCCGATGGCACATCCCCATTTCGGGTGAAGGGAAGTGTGGAGTTTCACTTTTGGTACAGCTTTCAACTTTTCCATCCAGTAATTCTTGAGATAATGCAATCGCTTCTCTTTTCGTTCGATTCCTATCATATCATGAAATTCGACAGCCTTGCCAATAGCCTGTTCAATAAAAAAAGGGCGGGTCCCCAGGGATTCAAATTTCCGGATATCGTCCCGGAGGGGGTCATCCGATGTGGCAAAGAGAGGATAAAGATTTTTGATCTTTTCTTTCTTCACGTATAATAACCCGCTGCCGATGGGTGCATAAAGCCATTTATGCAGGCTGGATGCGAAGTAATCGCAATCCAGGCCGGGAATCGTAAAATTGATATGGGCAAAACTATGTGCCCCGTCAACCACTACTTCGATCCCACGCTTATGTGCTTCGGCAGCGATTTTACGAACAGGTAAAACCTGACCATTCCAGTTAATAATATGCGTGATATGCACCACCCTGGTTTTCGCCGTGAAGGCATTTACATACTGGCTGACCAGGTAATCCTCATCTTCACTGGGTAATTCCAGGTTGATCCAAACCATTTTTATTCCATCCCGGTGAGCCCTTTGCTTATAGGCATTGATCATATTGGGATAATCCTGCCTGGCTGCAACCACTTCATCCCCGGCTTTTAATTGCAATCCGAATATGATCGTTTCCAAACCTTCCGATGAATTACGGTTGATTGCAATTTCTTCCGCTGAACAACCTGCAACTTTAGCCAGGTTTTTTCGAAGCGGTTCCCGGCCCTGGTCCAATATCCGCCACATATAATAACTGGGAGCCTCATTGCTTAAATCATAATAGCGCTTCATCGCTTCCTGTACCGAACGGGGGGCGGGTGACACGCCGCCATTATTGAGGTTGATGATGCCGGGTGATGCAGTAAAAGATTGTTGGATAAAATACCAGAAATCCTCTTCCCGGGCCAGGTCGGCAGGATTCACTCCCTCTGCATCGCGGAGGGCTGCCTGCAGGTTTCTTGACCAGGCCGGTTGTACCAGGGAGCTCAGCAAAACAGAAGAGGAAAACAATCCCGCTTTCTGTAAAAAACCGCGACGGTTGGTTGGCATGAAATTTATTTGCCTAAAAGTACCAAAAAAGAAATTCTGCAGGAATGCAACCTGTCATGCCAATGTCTATATTCTATTACCCAGGACAGTTTGGGTAATAATTTGTCTTCTGATGATCGGGTAACCATGCGGCTTTGGCGGTCAAATTAAAAAAAACTATCTTCCAATTTCAACATTGATTGTATGAAAATCCTCGATATAAAAGTGCTTCGTGGGCCCAATTACTGGAGTGTGCGTCGTCCCAAACTAATACAGATGAAACTGGACCTGGAGGAGATGGAACAAAGACCCACCAATTGCATCCCGGGTTTCCTGGAGCGGCTCAAAAAGATGATCCCTTCTTTATATGAGCATCGTTGCAGCGAAGGCGTTCCCGGCGGATTTTTCAGCCGGGTGGAGGAAGGAACCTGGATGGGACATGTTATTGAACATATTGCCCTCGAGATAATGACCCTGGCCGGTATGGATTGTGGTTTTGGAAGAACCCGCAGTACCGGTGAACGGGAAGGGGTTTATTACGTGATTTTTGATTATATGGAAGAGGATGCCGGCGTATATGCCGCGCAAGCCTCCGTTCGAATCGCAGAAGCCCTGGTTGAAGGAAGTGATTACCAACTGGAAGATGATATCCAGCGGATGCGGGAAATCAGGGAAGATACAAGGATGGGACCTTCTACCGGTTGTATTGTAGACGAGGCTGCCAAAAGGGGAATTCCTTTCATTCGACTCAACAAAGCCAGCCTTGTTCAACTTGGTTATGGAGTCAATCAAAAAAGAATCCGCGCCACCATTGCGTCAACAACTGGAAATATTGCCGTCGATATTGCCTGTGATAAAGAAGAAACCAAGGCCCTGTTGGAATCGGCAGAAATTCCAGTACCCAAGGGAACCGTCGTCCGGACAGAAGAAAGCTTGAAAGAGGCCATTGAAAAATTCGGGTATCCCCTGGTCATCAAACCAGTCGATGGCAATCATGGCAAAGGCAACACAACAAATATTACCTCCTGGGACCATGCTTTAAAAGCTTTTGAAGCTGCCAAATATTATAGCCGCAGTGTAATAGTGGAACGCTTCATAACCGGCTTTGATTTTCGTTGCCTGGTCATCAATTATAAATTTATTTGCGCCGCGCTCCGCACCCCCGCTTCCGTAGTGGGTGATGGTGAACATTCTATCCAATGGCTGATTGATGAAACCAATAAAGATCCCCGCCGCGGTTATGGTCATGAAAAAGTGCTGACACAAATCACGATTGACCAGTTTACAGAAAAAATGCTGGACGACATGGGTATTTCCCTGGAAACCATTCCGGCCAAAGGTGAAAGGATTATTCTTAAACCAACCGCTAATCTTTCTACCGGCGGTACATCCAGCGATGTGACAGACGAAGTGCATCCCGCCAATATTTTCATGTTTGAAAGGATTGCGCGTATCATCGGGCTGGATATATGCGGTATTGATGTGATGGCCACCGACCTTCGAACACCGGTGGCGGAAAATGGCGGTGCCATTCTGGAAGTCAATGCTGCCCCAGGTTTCCGCATGCATATTGAACCTGCAGAAGGATTGGGGAGAAACGTGGCGGAACCGGTTGTGGACATGTTGTTTCCCAAGGGAAGTGCCGGCAGGATTCCCATCATCGCAGTCACAGGTACCAATGGAAAGACCACCACCACCCGGCTTACAGCTCATATAGCCAAGAGCGCGGGTAAAAAAGTGGGTTATACCACTTCAGACGGAGTATATATCCAAAACCAGATGATGATGAAGGGTGATTGCACGGGCCCTGTTTCTTCCAGTTTTGTATTAAAGGACCCTACCGTTGATTTTGCCGTGCTCGAATGTGCCCGGGGTGGAATCCTGAAAGCCGGATTGGCCTTTCGGAATTGCGAAGTTGCTATTGTTACCAATGTGGCGGCAGACCATATGGGACTTTCCGGAATCAATACCATTGAACAGATGGCTAAAGTAAAGGCCGTTGTTCCTGAAACCGTTTTTCCACATGGCTATGCTATTTTGAATGCAGATGATGACCTGGTCTATAATATGAGGGATGGCCTGGAATGCAATGTAGCTTTATTCAGCATGGATGAAAACAATCCCCGCATTAAAAAACATTGCAGCAAAGGCGGCTTGTCTACTGTATTTGAAAATGGTTTTATCAGCATCATGAAAGGCACCTGGAAAATCAGGGTCATGGCCGTCAAGGATATTCCAATTACTTATGAAGGAAAAGCCGTTCATAATATCCAGAATTGCCTGCCCGCTGTGCTGGCCAGCTATTTGTTCCGGGATATCACGATCGAGGATATCCGGTCTGCCCTCCTCTCCTTTGTGCCCTCATCGATTCAGACACCCGGTAGGCTCAATTTCTTCCATTTCAAAAACTTTACAGTGCTGGCTGATTTTGCCCATAATCCCCATGGCCTGAAATTGCTTTGTGATTTTATCAGCAAACTGGACTACCCTTACCGGGTTGGAATCATATCAGGAACAGGCGACCGGCGTGATGGCGATATCCGGGAACTGGGAGAAATATCGGCGCATTATTTTGACGAGATCATTATCCGTTGCGATAAAAATCTCCGGGGACGAACAGCCGAAGAGATCATTAACCTGCTGAAAGAAGGTATCGATAAAGTAAATCCGGCTATTCCGACCATTACGATCGCCAATGAAAACGAAGCACTGGAATATATTTATGCTCATCCCAAACAGGGTGCCCTGTATACGATCATGTGCGATGTAGTAGCGGGCGCCCTGGATAAAATCCGGGAGTTAAAAGAAAGAGAGGAAAAGCTGGAGAAAGCCACAACATATTAAGTTGTTGCCTGGGCTTAGAGCTCTGGGCTTTGAGCTCTAAGCCTATAGCTCAAGGCTCAAAGCTTTTCTCAATTCCATTTGGCCCAAAACCTCCCAACCCTTATTTTTGCACTCCCATTGAAAAATGGACCGGATTGACCCATGGTGTAACGGTAGCACTACAGATTTTGGTTCTGTCTGTTAAGGTTCGAATCCTTATGGGTCAACAAAAAAGAGTCAGCAGTTGGCTCTTTTTTTATTGAAGTCAAAAAGGTATGAGATCAGTAATAAGCTGAATGCCAGCAACCCCCTGGAATGATGAAGAAAAAAGTGATGATATTTGATGACGATGCTGATATCCTTGAACTTTGCAGCATCCTGTTGAAAAGCCGGGGCTGTATCGTTCATACCCGGGGGCATTGCAGGGATATTATATCCACCGTTTCCGAACTGGAGCCCCATATTATTTTCATGGATAATAAGATCCCGGATATGGGTGGAATTGCTGCAAGCCAGCTGCTCAAATCCGATGAGAAATTGAGAAAGATCCCCCTTATTTTCTTTAGTGCCAATACAAATGTTGAACAACTGAGCCGTGAAGCCATGGCAGATGATTACCTGAAAAAACCCTTTAATATCTCCGAACTGGAAGAGATGGTAGAAAAATACAGCATTAAAGAAGACGCTTAAAGATCCAGGCTGTTTAAAAGGCCAGCAATCTGGTTGCTGTCCAGTACATAATCCGCTTGCATGGTACGAAGGGCCTGCTGTGGCATAAAGGGTACCTGGGCTTCCTCTGCATTTCATTCAATTGTCTTTTTTGTTCATATAGCCGGTATAGCGTATTCACTTTCAGGAGGAAAATATCCGGATCAATTGGTTTGGCGATATAATCCACGGCGCCTGAACTAAACCCTTTTGTAATAAATTTTTTGTCCGTATTCACTGCACTCAGGAAAATGATGGGCACATCCCGGGTCTTGCTGTAACCGGTGATTGTTTCCGCAACCTCGAATCCATCCATTCCGGGCATTTGTACATCCAATATGATCAGGGCATAAGAATTCTTGAGAACCTTTTTCAATGCCTCCTCACCGCTGGAAGCTGTATCCACCGGGAAGGAATGAAGCGATAACAATGATTTTAGAGAAAGCAGGTTCTCGTTTTTATCGTCAACAACCAGGATCATGATTGAAAATTAAGCTGCTAAAGGGTCTAAAATAGATAAAAGTTTAAGTAAACGGGTGTAGAAAAAACTCCTCAGTTCGAAAGCATGACTTATGTGTTGGAAACCTATCGCCGAAATTGCCTACTCCGTTCTTCGGGCAAAATATTCTCTTTCATTAAGCATGGAGACTTTTTCACGGTCTTCCCCGATTATTGTTCATCTACCATAAAATAAATTAATGGCGCTGCATCAATACATGTTCATTTGCCGGACTTTTTATTGATGGGTGTTGTTCAATTTCCAAGAGTAGTTAAAAATTATTCTCTTATCGTGATCATTTCTCATTATTATTAAAATTACGAATATAAACTGCTCGGGGAGATGAAACTGGTTTGTAGATTTTCTTTCACAACTCTGGTTATCATTCCGGCATACTTCACCATCAACCCGGTAGATACATCTATGTGGAAAACAAAATTCTAAAGCCCTCTTAATAATTATTTCATTTTTTATAAGGCATTACACCTGTTAGGTATAAATAAACTTCGGATTCTTTGCAATACATTCAATTTGCATCAGCAGACTTTAGAGCTATTACTATTCGGGCATAATTTTTCTGGGAAAACAGCAACTGTGCTTTTTAATAACTTTTAAAACTATTTAATTATGCCAAACAGAAATCGTAACCAGCGTTCCCAGGCCTGGTCCAGCCAGGAATGGGATCAGAACCGGCAACGTCCTAATCGTGACTACGATTATGATCAGAACCGCGGCCGGCGAAATTTTGGTGGTAGCTCCTATGAGAATACCAATTATGGCTATAGTAATACCAACCGCAACCGTGAAATGGATAATCCCGCCTATGATGAGAACTACGGGAATATGGGTCAGGAAACCGGAAGCCAGTATAACCAGGATACTTACGGAAATTATAACCAGTCACAGGGTGGATGGTCAGGACAGGATCATTGGGGTAGCGGCGGTTCCTATGCCCAGGATTATAACAGGGGTAACTGGAGAGAAAGGCAAAGGATGAACCCCGGCAGCTATGGCCAGGGAAGCGGTTATGGAGAATCCACACAGGGAAGCGATTATGGCGGACAGTGGAACCGTCGCAGCATGTACGGTGGCGATACCAGCAATTATGGTAATATGAACCAGGGTGGCTATGACCGCGGCTGGTGGGATAAAACCCGCGATGAAGTTTCTTCCTGGTTTGGAGATGATGAGGCTGAGCGCCGTCGCCGCATGGACCGGCAAATGACCGGATCAAAAAGAGGCAAGGGACCAAAAGGTTACCAGCGTTCGGATGACAGGATCAAAGAAGACATTAATGATGAACTGACGGATAACGACTACATTGATGCATCGGATATCGAAGTAAAAGTGGAAAATTGCAATGTGATTCTGACTGGCACCGTTGAAAGCCGGGATGAAAAACACAGGGCGGAAGATATTGCGGAAAATGTTTTAGGTGTACAAAATGTCGAAAACCGCTTACGCGTGAACAGTGAACGTTCTTCCTCATCTACCGGAGCCGGTACCAGTGGCCAGAGTGCTACAACACCGGGTTCAACAATGGAAAGAAAAAAAACAGTGACCAGTTAATTTGAACCTGGCCAATACAAGAAGTGCCTGTCTTAAGCAGGCACTTCTTAGTTTTAGGAAATTGTTACATTTTTATATACCCGGCTAAATCCTTTTCTTTTTCTAATAGCCTTTCCAATAATGTGATTTGATTGATGGCCCTGGTATAATTTTGCCCTTCATAGCGGGCGCCATAGTATGGATCATTCATTAAATGATCGGCCAGGAAGCGGAGTGCTTGCATATATACAATGAATTTGCCGGAATAGAAGAGATGGGCTTTTTCTTCTGCGGACAACAAATCTTTCATTTCCCCATAATAACCATCTACTATAGCTTTATAGAAATCATCACGTATTGCGATCTTACTTATATCCGTCTCTTCTTCACTTGCGGGAGAAAGATAGGTACGCATCATATCGCCCAGGTCGCTGAAATAATAACCGGGCATTACTGTATCGAGGTCGATCACGCAAATAGCCTTACCTGATTGATCAAATAAGACGTTGCTGATCTTACAATCATGATGGCAAACCCGGAGGCGAAATGCTGGATCGGATTTTATTTTTTCAAATTCATGTACGATACCCGCATGATCGAGCAATTTATTGATCGCCATTGCAGCATCCCTTATCCTCCCAGGATTGCCTTCCCGCGTGGAGCGGAGAAACTGATGATACCGTAAAGCGAGATCATGAAAGCCTGGAATCGTAAGTGCCAACTGTTCGCTATCCAGGTCATCGAGGAGTTTTGTAAAACGGCCAAACTGTTGTGCAGCTTCGAATGCCTGTTCGGGGGTATTAACCACATCAATCGTATAGGAACCGGCAACAAAGGGGAAAAGCCTAAAATAACCGGAATCCTGCAGGTAAATCATCGATTGCCCAGTACGTGAATGGATGGGGGCAACAAAAAAATAAGCGGGATGATTTTGTTTCAAATGTGCGGCAACTAATTCAATATTGGCGGCTATTTTACCAGGTTCGGGGAAAACATTTTGGTTCACCCTTTGCAGGATATATTCCCTGCCGCCGGCATCAATTTTCCAGGTATGGTTGATAAGTCCTGACCCGATGGTTTCGATCCGCGGATCCTCATCGTTCAAATCATATTGCTGCAGGACCTTTGATAACATGACTTAACTGGTTAAATGAACCATTGAACTTTATTTATCGATATCCTTCACACATCGAAAACCGGTATGCTCCAGGCCGGTATCGGGGCTGCTTTTCATCCGGCGTGCAACACGGTAGCCACTGCAATAGCTGTCATTGCAAAGAAAACTGCCACCCCGCAATACCTTTTTTGGTGTGTAGCGTTCATCCGGGTCATTACTTTGAGCAGGACCTGCAGGTTTAAGCGCAGGGGAATTGTTATAATAGTTGGCATCATACCAGTCCTGGCACCACTCCCATACATTGCCAGCCATATCATATAGACCATAGGCATTGGCCGCGTAAGATTTTACCGGCGCCGCTTTCAGGTAACCATCTTTTTTTTCATTCAGATAAGGAAACTTGCCTTCCCAACTGTTGGCCTTAGGTCTTCCTTTATTGATATGTTCATTGCCCCAGGGGTATATCTCATTTTTTAAACCACCCCTCGCGGCGAATTCCCATTCGGCTTCTGTAGGCAAGCGCTTCCCGCTCCATTGGCAATAGGCTTTTGCGTCATACCAGCTTACATGCACAACAGGAAAATCTTCTTTACCTCTTATCGTACTACCCGGGCCTTCGGGATGTTTCCAGTCCGCACCCGGAACCCAACTCCACCATTGATTATAATCGGAAAGGTTCACCGCCGTTTTGGTTTGTTTAAAAACAAGTGATGCCGCAACCAAAAGGCTATCCGGGGGCCTGGCTGTTCCGGGCGGAACCGATTTTTTCAATTCTTCCCAATCCGGTTTTTTCTCCGCGGTAGTTATATAACCGGTAGCTTCAACAAATGCTGAAAACTGGGCATTGGTCACCTCGGTAATATCCATCCAGAATGGATTGACCCTGACTTCATGTTTAGGATATTCATCAGCACTGGCCTGGTCATTATCGGCTCCCATCTGCATGCTTCCACCCGGAATAAACACCATTCCCGTATGAGAAGTATCTTGATGGGAAATTATTCCCGCTGGAACAGTTGTATCAACAAAGCGGGCGGGAACATCCATACAGGCATGAGCCGAATCTGTTATTGTCTGTTTATCTTGCTGGTTGCTGCAAGCACACACTGTCAAAAGCAACAGGCAGGCAAAATATATTAAGTGAAAAAAAGATCGCACCAGGCAAAGATAATTGGCCAGGCAGAAGCGATGGCCCCTAATTTTTGCAGGCATTCAGCCAGGCTGATTTTCCAATGCTTCATTTGCACCTGGTATTGCTGCTGGATTTTCCGGGTATTAAGTACGGACCAGCCTGGTCTGCGGGCCGGGGTGGGATATTGATGAGAAGGAATAGGATGAACCGAACAGGAACTTCCCGACATATCCTTTATGGCTACCGCAAAATCATACCAGCTGATGATGCCTTCATTACAAAAATGATAGATACCTGCTTGCCATTTGCCGGAGTTAACAATATGCATGATGACCGCGGCAAGATCGGCGGCATAAGTAGGTGAACCCTGCTGGTCATTCACCACATTCAGCTCATTTTTTTCATTCATGAGCTTTAGCATGGTCTTGACAAAATTTTTTCCAAAAGATGAATACACCCAGGAGGTACGAATGATAATAGAGTCCGGGTTAAGCGTCAATGCCTGGTTTTCACCCTCCAGTTTTGATGCCCCGTATACACTTTGCGGATTGACGGGATCTCCTTCCTGGTAGGGATGGTTGGCATTCCCGTCAAATACATAATCTGTCGATACATGTAAAAACCGGCATTCCTGTTCCTTGCAAACCGCAGCCAGTACACCCACTGCTTCTGCATTGACCTGGAAAGCCAGTTCTTTCTCTGTTTCGGCCCGGTCAACAGCGGTATATGCCGCGCAATTGATACAGTAGTGGGGATGATAGGCATGAAAAAAATTCCGGACCAGTTCGAAATGGTGGATCGGCAGGTCTTCGCGGGAAAGAAAAATGAATTCAAATTGGGGAAATGATCCATAAAGTTGCCGGAGCTCCTTTCCCAGCTGGCCATTGGCACCAGTAACCAGTATTTTTTTCCGGGTTAGCGATGAATTCACAGCTTCTTCCTGCATAGAGGATCTTTTAGGAATATTTAAAACTGTTTTTTGCCTTTTCCAGGAATGGCAGTTCACGGTCCTTTGCAGAAACGATCATCTGATCAGGAGGTATTTTCCAATCAATCGCCAGGCTGGGATCATCATAACGGATCCCGGCATCACTTTCTTTGTTGTAAAAGGCATCGCACTTATATAAGACCACGGCCTTATCACTCAAAACAGAAAATCCGTGCGCAAAACCGATAGGGATCAGTAATTGCTTTTTATTATCTGCGGACAGCTCAATCGTGAATACTTTTCCATAATAAGGGGAACCTTTGCGGATGTCTACAGCTACATCCAGGATACTGCCCTGCAATACCCGAACCAATTTGGTTTGCGCATGAGGGGCCAACTGGTAATGCAAGCCCCGAATAACACCATAGGATGACAGGGACTGGTTGTCCTGGACAAAACAAAGATCGATACCCAAATCCCGGAATCTATCCTGGTTATAGGATTCAAAAAAATAACCGCGGTTATCTTCAAATAACCTGGGTTCAATCACCTGCAGACCGGGTATATCGACTGGATAAACATGCATATTGCTACAAGCTCCAATAGGTTCTGTTAGAAATTTTATTGCGGTAAATTCCTTTCAGGTCAGCCACCAGGCCATGTGGTTTGGTGATCCCGCTGAAATAGGGATCATCCAGGCCCAGGTATTCTTTATGCGGAACAGAAATGATCACCGCATCATAGTCTTTTCCTGGTTCCTTGGCCAGTCCAAAACCGTATTCATGCTCCAGTTCTTTCGAATCAGCATAGGGATCTTCAATATCCACGTTCACGTAATATGATTTCAGGGCTTTCACTACATCGGCCACTTTCGAATTACGGATATCACTGACATTCTCCTTAAATGTAGCTCCCTTGATCAGCACTTTCGATGAACGGACATCCCCGGCGTTTTTAATAATATGCTGCACTACAGTTTTAGCCACGTATTTTGCCATATTATCATTGATATTGCGGCCGGCCAATATCACTTCCGCATCATAACCCAGTGCATTGGCTTTATATGTTAGATAATAGGGGTCCACGCCAATACAATGACCGCCTACGAGACCCGGCTGGAATTTCAGGAAATTCCATTTGGTACCCGCAGCCTCCAGCACTTCATAGGTATTAATGTTCATCATATTGAAAATGATGGACAATTCATTCATCAGTGCAATATTGAGATCCCGCTGGGTATTCTCAATAATTTTGGCAGCCTCAGCTACCTTGATACAGGAAGCACGATATACTCCCGCTTCCACTACCAGTTCATATACTTTGGCGATTTCCACCAGTGATTCACTGTCACATCCCGAAACCACTTTCACAATACTGGATAGTGTATGGTTTTTATCGCCCGGGTTGATTCTCTCCGGCGAATAACCCAATTTAAAATCCTCCCCGCATTTCAGGCCGGATAGCTTTTCAATGATCGGCAAACAATCTTCCTCGGTACAGCCTGGGTAAACCGTGGATTCGAATACCACATAGTCCCCTTTCTTTATCACTTTGCCAATTGTTTCGGAAGCTTTCTGCACGGGCACCAGGTCCGGCAGATTGCGGTCGTCAACCGGTGTGGGAACGGCCACGATGAAAAACCGGGCCTCCCGCAGCACATCCAGTGAATTGGTGAAAACAATATCACACCCCTCAAAATCTTCTTTTCCCAGCTCATTGCTGGGATCGATGGCCTGGCGCATCAAATCAATCCTTTTTTCATTGATATCAAAACCAATCACCGATACTTTGCGAGCAAATTCCAGTGCGATTGGTAATCCCACATAACCTAACCCGATCACGGCTAATTTCGCTTTCCTGTCTACTAACTCCTGGTACATGCTTATTTTAAAAATTGAAAATTGTTTAAAAAGGGGTTTAACGGATGCTGATAAATTCCTTGGGTTGCCTATTCCACTCTTCTTCGGAAAGCGATCTGAAATAATCATACGTGATCTTCAGGCCTTCACTCCTGTTAACCCTGGGTTCCCAACCCAGTAAGGTTTTAGCACGGGTAATATCCGGTTGCCTTTGTTTGGGATCGTCTAAGGGTAATGGCTTATGAACGATTTTCACCTTATTCCCTGTCAGCGCGAGTATTTCGTGTGCGAACTCAAGAAGAGAAATTTCATTGGGGTTGCCAATATTCACGGGTAAATGATAATCGCTTAATAGTAAACGGTAGATCCCCTCAATCAGATCGTCCACATAACAAAAGCTGCGGGTCTGGGATCCGTCACCGAAAACAGTAAGGTCTTCTCCCCGCAGGGCCTGGCCAATAAAGGCGGGCAGGGCCCTCCCGTCGTTTAACCGCATCCGCGGGCCATAGGTATTAAAAATGCGCACAATCCTTGTATCCACTCCATGAAATGTATGGTAGGCCATAGTAATGGACTCCATATAACGCTTGGCTTCATCGTAAACACCGCGGGGACCTACGGGATTAACATTTCCCCAGTATTCTTCTTTTTGCGGGTGTACTAAGGGATCCCCGTAAACTTCGCTGGTTGAGGCCACCAGCATGCGGGCATTCTTGGCTTTGGCCAATCCCAGGCAATTATGTGTACCCATCGCTCCCACTTTAAGCGTCTGGATGGGAATTTTAAGGTAGTCTATGGGACTTGCTGGTGAGGCGAAATGTAAGATATAATCCAGCTGGCCCGGCACATGAATAAACTTGGTTACATCATGGTGGTAGAATTCAAACTGCTGGAGTTTGAAAAGATGCTCGATGTTTTTAAGATCCCCTGTTATCAGGTTGTCCATGCCGATAACCTGGTAACCTTCCCGGATAAAGCGGTCGCATAAATGGGAACCCAAAAAACCCGCGGCCCCCGTTATCAGTACTTTTTTTTGTTGCATGAAATCTTAATTAATGGTTGCCCTTCCCACACTCTGGTAATAATAGCCCTGTTCCTTCATGACAGCCAGGTCAAATAAATTTCGCCCGTCGAAGATAGCCTTGTTTTTCAGTAGCCCGCTGATCTTCGAAAAATCCGGTGTGCGGAATTCATTCCATTCTGTAGCGATGATGAGGGCATCTGCATCTTTCAATGCCTCATACTGGCTAACGGCATACTCTATCTTATCTCCCAACAGGTTTTTCACATTTTTACTTGCTTCGGGATCAAAGGCACTAACACTGGCGCCCTCCCCGGTCAGCGCTTCAATGATATCCAATGCCGGTGCTTCGCGAATATCATCCGTATTGGGTTTAAAGGCAAGCCCCCATAAAGCAAACCGTTTTCCCTTTAGGTTACCCTTGAAATATTTTTTTATACCCGGCAGCAGGTAAAGTTTCTGTTCCTCATTGACCTTCATCACGGCATTGAGGATGGCGAATTCATAATTCACTTCAGAGGAAGACTGCACAAGCGCCTTCACATCCTTGGGGAAA
>DASUMO010000513.1:0-5459 GCA_036277695.1 Chitinophagaceae bacterium | reverse complement strand
TTCATTGGAAGAAACCTGCAATCCGAACTGGCACCCATGGAAGACAGGAGCCAGTTCCGTCTCCAGTTAACCGCACCTGAAGGGACCTCCTTTGATGCCATGGACCGGTATGTAGACCGGGTGAATAATTTCATCATGGATTCTGTACCGGAAAGGGAGTTTGTCTTAAGTGTCACATCACCGGGATTCATTGGTTCGGGTAATGCCAACACGGGTTTTGTACGTGTTACGCTTGTCCCGCCAAATCAAAGACAACGCTCCCAAAAGGAAATCGTGAACATGGTGAACAGGAATTTACCCAGGTTTAATGAAGGCCGGGCATTTGCCATTGAGCAACAGACCATATCTGTGGACCGGCGGGGTGGGCAACCGGTATCCTTCGTCATTCAGAATAATAATTTCAATAAGCTCACAGGGATCTTACCGGCTTTCCTTGAAGAAGCCCGCCAAAGCAAAATATTATTAAATGCTGATGCTGACCTGAAATTCAATAAACCCGAGTTGCGGGTGGAAATCGACCGGCTTAAGGCGGCTGAATTGGGAGTAAGTGTGAATGATATATCGGAAACATTGCAGTTGGCATATAGTAATCGCCGGCTGGGATATTTTACCAAGGACGGGAAACAATACCAGGTGATGGGCCAGGTTGCCCGCAGTGACCGCGATGATCCAAACGATCTTAAGAACCTATATGCCCGTAACAATCGCAATGAGATGATCAGCCTCGATAACCTGGTTTCTGTTTCGGAAGCAAACACCCCTCCAACGATTTATCATTTTAACCGTTACAAATCCGCAACGATTTCCTCCAGCACGCAGCCAGGTTATACGATTGGTGATGGAATCAAGGAAATGAACCGGATTGCCGAAGGTTTGTTGGATGAAACTTTTACGACTTCGCTTTCAGGTTCGTCAAGGGATTTTGCAGAAAGTGGCAGTAATATTTTATTTGCCTTTATGCTGGCCCTGGCGCTGATCTTCCTGATCCTTGCCGCCCAATTTGAAAGTTTTATCGACCCACTGATCATTATGTTCACGGTCCCCCTGGCAATAGCCGGAGCCGTGTTATCGCTTTGGTTATTTGGCCATACTCTCAATATTTTTTCACAGATCGGGATGATTATGCTGATCGGGTTGGTGACAAAGAATGGTATCCTGATCGTAGAATTTGCCAACCAGAACCGGGCAAAGGGTATGAAAAGAACGGAAGCTGTTATCTATTCTGCCACCCAGCGGTTAAGACCTATCCTAATGACCAGCCTGGCCATGTCGCTGGGAGCCTTGCCCCTGGCCTTATCATTAGGCGCAGCTGCTACCAGCCGTATACCCCTTGGTATCGTGATCGTTGGAGGAATCTTGTTTTCCCTCATGCTGACATTGTTTGTCATTCCGGCCATGTACTCTTTCTTTTCATCTGCCCATAAGAAAAGTGAAATTGACGAGGCGCTTCATCGAGGCCAGGCTGAGTCAGCGGCCAGTGAAGCAGTAACACCCGTATAAATATTTACCGTATGATCCTGATGAAGAAATTTTTTTTTCTGCTGGTTATTTTACTAACCGGGCTGCTGGGCTCAGCCCAACAGCTACTCACACTGGAGGAAGCCATCGCCACAGCCTTAAAGAACAACTATGATATCCAGTTATCCCGCAATGACTCCATGGTAGCAGCCCTGGATTATTCGTTCAGGAACAGTGTATTCCTGCCCAGGCTTAATGCCAGTACCACGCTTACCTGGAATGATAATGACCAAAAACAGGAATTCAGTACCGGGGTAATCCGTAAAGGCGAAGTCAAAACAAATAATTTCAATAATTCGCTTAGCCTGAACTGGACCCTGTTTGACGGATTTAAAATGTTTGCCACACGGGAAAAGGCAGAAGAATTCATAAGACTGGGGGAATTGGGTATAAAAAACCAGGTGATCACGACCGTGGCAACGGTCATTAATACCTATTACAATATCGTCCGGCAAAAGCAACAATTGCGGGCTAATGAAGAGTTATTGTCCATTAGCCAGACAAGAGTGACCCTGGCCGAAAGAAGACTGGATATTGGAGTGGGCACCAAACCCGATGTGCTGCAAAGCAAAGTGGATATGAATGCTCAAAAAGCGGCACAATTGGAACAGCAAACACTGATTACCCAATTGAAGGAACAATTAAACCAGGTTATGAATGTAACGGGTATACCATCCTATGATGTAGCAGATTCTATTCCTGTCGACAAGGCCCTTGTGCTGGGGGATATTCAGAATGCGATGGCCAACGGTAACCCTGCATTGTTGATAGCCCGGAAAAATATTGATATTGCAGCGATAACCCTGAAAGAAAGAAGGGCGGAGCGCTTACCAGTTGTTTCCTTTAATTCAGCTTATAATTTCAACCGTTCGGACAATACCCTGGCCCTGAATCCGGCCTTACCTTTATTTACATCAAACCGTGGATTTAATTATGGAATCGGTATTACCCTGCCCATTATAAACAACCATACAACAAAAAGACTGATAGCACAGGCAAAACTGGATATACAATACCAGGAATTATTGTACAATAGCCAGAAATCGCAGCTTGACCTGGCGGTTATGAATGCTTTCCAGGAATATGAACAACAGAAAAAAGCGTTGATACTGGAAGAAGAAAATATTCTACTGGCCCGCGAAAATGTCAATATTGCCCTTGAAGTTTACCGGCTGGGCGCTTCCACTATCATCCAGTTGCGGGAAGCACAGATCAGCCTGGAGGATGCGTATAACAGGTTGATCGCTGCCCGTTATAATACCAAACTTGCGGAAACTGAATTGTTACGTCTCAAAGGGGACCTGGTAAAATAGGGTTTTAATTGACCCTGGGAAGGATTGACAAAAAATGTCCTAGGTTTGATAATCTTTTAAAAAGAACAGGCTGGATTTTTAAAACACTAAACTGACTCAATGGCTACGCTGGTAGGTATTATCATGGGCAGCGACAGTGACCTGAATGTAATGCAGGCCGCTGCCGATATTTTAAAACAATTCGATATTTCACATGAAGTGACGGTTGTATCAGCCCATCGTACACCATTACGGATGGTTGAGTATGCACAGCGGGCAAAAGAAAGAGGATTAAAAGTGATCATCGCCGGGGCGGGAGGAGCTGCTCACCTGCCCGGTATGGTAGCCGCTATAACTCCCCTGCCGGTGATAGGGGTGCCCATTAAATCTTCCAATTCCATTGATGGCTGGGATTCTGTACTATCCATCCTTCAAATGCCAAATGGAGTACCGGTGGCTACGGTTGCACTGAACGCTGCGAAAAATGCAGGTATACTGGCTGCTGAAATCATTGGCAGCGCTGATGAAATAATCTCTCAAAAAGTAGCTGCCTATAAGAACTCTCTCAATAATGAAGTAATAGAAAAAGTGGAAAAGCTTAAAAAGGAAGGCTGGGAAAATAAATTCGATTAAATGCGTGAGCACATTACCTACTTCCCCTGGCAGGATAGCATATGAAATGGGTTGTTTATAATTTCCTGGTGTTGTTCATAGCCGCTTCCTGCAGGAATAATCACCTGCTCAAAGAAACCCTTACACTTGGTAATTATCCTTCCGCTTCTGCCATTGAGTATTATCGCCAACAGTTTTATATAATGGGTGATGACGCCCGTTACCTGTTAATCCTTGACAGTAGCCTGGCTGTACTTGATTCAATTACACTTTATGAGATAGCAGAAAAACGAATTTCCAAGGATAGAAAACCCGACCTGGAATCAATGACCATTCTCAGGCAAAAAAACACTGTCCGCCTGCTTTTAATGGGTTCAGGTTCATTAGAGCCTCACCGCAACCTCGCCTGGCTGATAGATCCTGCTACGAAACGCAGGGACAGTATAAGGCTGGATACCTTCTACCATCGCCTCAGGCAACAGGGTCTTGATGAAGTCAATATTGAGGGCTCCTGTTCCATACCGGGCTCCTTAATCTTATCCAACCGGGGGCATAAAGGTTATCGGAAAAATTTCCTGGTTTTTACACATCCATCATTTTACAGCAATCAGTCCCATGTTTTCCTGAACCTGGTTAGAATTGGCTCCAATACGGATACTACTGTTTTCAATGGAGTTTCCGGGCTTGCTTATTCTCCTAAAAGCGATCGCCTGGTTTTAACGGTTTCGACCGAAGAGACCCGGAGTGTATATGACGATGGAGCGATCGGGAAGAGTTATGTATGGATTGTCAATAATATTTCCTCCAAACAGCGCTGGAAATCCATAAACCCCAACCAGGTTATCGATTTGGAGGAACTGGATGCAGGATTTAAGGGGCAAAAGATCGAATCGGCCTGTGTGGTAAAAGAAACCAAACATTTTCTTCAACTCGCACTGGCCGCAGATAACGATGATGGCAGCAGTACCCTGTTTGTTGTCTGGATAGAAAAAAGCTAGTTTGTTATTTTCCTTCGCTGAGAATTACAAATTCTTGTTCCAGCGCCAATGAATGCTTGTATAATTGGCTGATGAATGAAGGCCCCCATTTTGCATAATAGTAACTGATATTCTCAATGCGTTCCTGGAGACCATTGCCCGGAAACAATTGTTCATAGATACCGCGGATCTGGCGTTGCTGGTCGGTAAATTTTCTTTTTTCGGCCCTGAGCATCTTCTTTTCCAGTTCCTGCAGACGCTGAACGGACTTTAATTTCAGGGCATCTACGTGTTTTTCCAGGCTGGCATCTACGGCAGCGGCCTGTTTTTTAAAGGTTTCATACAATTGCTCCAGTTTGGGCATTGCACCGTTTAAGCGGGTCTCGTTTTTACTTTCTTTCATCACCAGCCGGCTGATCAATTCCTGCTCCGGTAAAAAGAAATCTTCGGCGCTGAATCCCAACCGCCCTATTTTATCCAGCCATTTTTTTTCTACCAGGAGAAATGAGTTGCGCAATACCAGGATGGGATAAGGAACTTTGTAATAATCAAACAAATCTTTTAATTGCAGCCAGTATGCCGTCTCTCCTCCCCCACCAATAAAAACCAGATTGGGCAAAATTGTTTCCTGGTATAGTCCCCGGAGGATGACATTGGGACTGAAACGTTCCGGGTGCTGTTCCAGTTCCTGCAATAATTGTTCACGGGTAAATTGCTTATGGATTTTCAGTACATGGTAATTTCCATTTTTTTCCACTATTCTTTCCCTTATATCATCAACCAGGTAAAATAGATTTATTTCCCGGGGGTTTGCCTGAACCTTATAACCCGCATCACTTAACCTTGCGGCAGTCGCTTCCACAATTCCGGAAGCAGTTTGGTTTTGCAGATCATCCCGGAATATTGCTGTCATCTGCTTTTTCAATAAACTATTATCCGGTAACAGGACCAGCAGGCCCCATTCACCAAATAAAGCATTGACAAAACGGAAAGTGGCCGTTTGGATATCTTCGCCAGGCCTGTAACATTCTTTAAGTAAACTGATCAGTTCTTTACCATG
>DASUMO010000512.1:0-2249 GCA_036277695.1 Chitinophagaceae bacterium | reverse complement strand
ACAAGGCACAAGGATCAAGGAACAAGATAGATTGTATCTAACTCCCCTCTCCTTCGGAGAGGGGTCGGGGATGAGGCCATCACAACAATATCTCAACTTGGTTCGCGAACTTTGGGACTGGAATATTAATCAATCATGAATATGAAACCTGTAATCAGCCCGGGGGAATTAATTCAATTATTAAAAAATAAAAACCTGGTCATCATTGATGCACGCGCGGGCGGCGATGCAAGGGAGAAGTACCAGCAACAACACCTGGACAAAGCTTTGTTTGTGGACCTGGAGACAGAACTGGCAGAAAAAACTGATAATCCTGCCAACGGGGGCAGACATCCATTACCATCACCTGCAAAGTTTGCACTTGTATTGGGAAAATTGGGAATTCACCCGGGTTCACATGTAGTAGTTTATGATGATAAGAATGGCGCCAACGCAGCTGCCCGTTTCTGGTGGATGTTGCGGGCGGCGGGACATGAAGCTGTGCAGGTACTGGATGGAGGATTACAGCTGGCTTTGAAAGAAGGGTATCCTGCAAGTTCTTCTCCCGAAGCGGCACAAGCTGCCCCACCCTATGAATTTTCTGAATGGCAGTTACCAACAGCAGCAATAAGCGAAGTTGAAAAAGCTGTTCACGATTCAGCCAAACTGGTCATTGATGTAAGGGATGCATACCGGTACCGCGGAGAACAGGAACCCATTGATAAAATTGCCGGTCATATTCCCGGCGCGAAGAACATCCCATTCAGTGAAAACCTTGACAAGCAAGGGAAATTTCTTAGCCCGGATTTATTAAAGGAAAAATATACAACAGCCCTGGAAGGAAAAACACCCGAACAATTGATCGTACATTGTGGCTCGGGGGTAACAGCCTGTCATACCATTTTGTCCATTGCCCATGCCGGATTCCCCATCCCGGTGCTATATGTTGGTTCCTGGAGTGAATGGTCCAGGACTGATCGCCCCATCGCCACAGGGGAATAGCGTTATAAACTGGTTCAAACTTACACTGCATTTCAAGCCTCCATCATGCCGGCGTGCGCCGGTTATGGATAACAATTCAATGGCAGTTTTGACGATTCAATAGAAAAAAATTACCATTCGTTAAACGAAACTGCCCTTTCATTCGGTTATACTTGATTTCCGCTTTTTGTAATAGTAATATTGGTTAATGGTTACCGGACATGATCAGCAACTGGATCAACATATTGAAAAAGCGCTTCAGGCAGGCAAAAGCAAGACGGCAATTAAGAATGCAGGAACTGTTGAAGAAAACCGGAATCGGATTCAGGACTGAAGTGCTGGACATCAAACAGGAAGGGGATCCATTATTGGATTATGTGCCTTGCAGTATCCTGGCCAATTTAAGAATTCGTGGAAAGATTGTATGCTGCCGGGTACACACATTACTCAAAGGCGAAAACCTGCTGCGTAAAGGCGACCCGGTGTTGATCCGTTACCGTCCCGGCCATTTATCCCAGGTACTGGTAAACCGGTAACCTGGTCCATTTGACCTCTTACTTATTCCTACATAGCTCACTTCACTTAGCTTATCTGAATGCTCTGCCCGGCAGGGCATTCGTATTTAAATTATAAAGGAAGATTGCAGTTTCGGTCCAATCGGATTTTTGCACCCCTTGTTAATTCAAACCGACCATTCGATAGATAAAACTTTTTCTGATTCTCCTGCAGTCTCATATTTGTATTCAAGCCTTATTCTAAAATAAAAATTCAGTATATGCTTCAGTTTTTATTGCAACGTTCAATTTGGGTTTTCAGCCTTATTGCCTCCATTATCTGGATCGCTGTAAAAATGGATCGCTAATCCCACCTTTCCTGAAATCGTATGGCACGCATCTATGGCTTTGTTAAAAGAATAACCCGCTGGGGTTGGTCCAGGTTAACGATTCGATCCTGCGAAGGGAGCTTGTTACCGCCAACAAATATTCCTGTAACCGCCACTATTTGGGATATGAAGGAAGAAGGTCGGGCGGGCAATGGCCTGGTTCAGATCCGTTATTGGGTAATGATAAAATGGGATGGCAGGATTGCCTGCCGCCATATAACCGGCCTGGTCCGGCGGGGTCATTTACCTGTTGTGGGGGACAAGATCCAAATCTGCTTTTGTCCAAACGATCTTTCCAGGGTGACCATCCTTTCAACGTCTAAACCAAATCAACATATATGACACAAAATCAAATTCGTGCAGTGAAAGAATCCTGGGCTAAAGTAGAAACCCTGGATCCCATCGT
>DASUMO010000511.1:0-3521 GCA_036277695.1 Chitinophagaceae bacterium | reverse complement strand
CCATCACCCTGATTGGGTTCTGCACAGTTCCGAAAGAAAGTGACTGAGCGCTGTTTTTGTTTTGGATGGCTTCCTGCAGTTGCTTGATATAGGGAAAGAAAATATTTTCTTCCTTGTCCATATGCGACATCATCTCATTATGTATTTCTTCTACCAATTGCCAGATGTCCGGCAATTCGGGATGGCGCTGGCCATGAACCCGCATTACTTTGGTAGCATATACTTTTATATCGGGCAGGTTTTTCCGGACATAACTGTGATGGGTATTGACAATATAATCAGCCAGGAAGCCGGGCTTCCACTCATTATAGGGCAGGGGCCTGGAGGCGGGCAATGTATCTGCTTGTTGCAATTCCTGTTCGATCTTTGTCAGGTCCAGGCCTTTTTCCCTGCAGGCTTGTTTAACTGTTTTTTTACCACCACAACAGAAATCGAGGCCGTATTTTTTAAAGATCTGCGCCTTGCGAAGATCCTTTGCAGCAAGTTGTCCAAGGGTTTCATCGGCTTCACCGCTGCTTCGTTTTGTAATTTTTACTTTCCACCATTCAGGTCCCTGTTCCAGGTATTCCCACACAAATACATTTCCTCTTTCACCCAGTAATTGGTAATAGAGGGGTTTGGGATCATGGTCGTTATGGATCGAGAGACTTTCACCTTCATCCAGTTCATCAAAGCGGTTGAATATGGTGGGGTGCTTTTGCCGGGGTTCCAGCAACGTAACATCTAATATGTTTTCCGAAGTCATTTGCATGGCCTATAGATTTATTTTAGACCCAAAGGTAGGAGTATTTTATTAATAAAAGTATTTAAATACTTTTATTTACTTATAAATGACATAGAGGTAATACTATGAGATGCAGGTTGTTAAGCTTATAACACGATTATTTGGCGGGATGAGAATAATCAGCTTATGGACTGATGAATACCTGCTCGTTGCAGGCAGAGGCTGTTAATTAATGATTGGCATCTAAAGTAATGTTTGAATTGTACGGTTTCGCGCAGATGACGCGGATTTGAAGCGACATATCCGTTTGAAAATTGTTAAGCGGGGATTAGCGTAAAAATCTGTGTTATCTGCTGGCATTAACTTCAAAACCTGTAAGACAGGCACAACAAATCTCCGTTATTTGCGTGAACCCAAAATAGTATCAACTTATAAGGACTTCAGGTATTCTTCCAAATCCTTTTTTTCTGAAGCGGTTAACTGCAAATCCAGGTGAGCGTTATAGTGATCAATAACCCGGGACAGGGTCGCAAATCTTCCGTCGTGGTAATATCCTCCCTTTGACCTGGCTGCCGATAAACCGGCTAGCGGTGTGGTGCGGTATTTACCGGTGGGAGATCGCATGGATTCAAAATCATCAATACCTATTTCGGAAGCGCTATGCAACTGGGTGGCAGGATTCTTATATAGATGTTCGGAATGGCAGCTTGCACATTGGGCCTTATTCATAAATAGACCTTTACCACGACCTGCAGCTCCCGGTTCATAACTACCAGCTGGGGGATGGGGAGCATCCAGGGAATGCTGGTAAGCTTTTAAGGCGGGCAGCTTGGAACTGATGAGGTCGGGATTATTGGTTACATGGTAAAATCCGTTTTCGACAGCGATGGGATATTTAACGGGATCGTTTAATCGTGGATCACTGAAATTTCCTTTGCCATGCATTTCCAGGTTGGCAACAAAAGCATTCCAATAACTGATATCGCCCCAACCAGTATACGTAGTAAGGTTTACGTTCTTTAAACCGAATGCAGCCGGTATCAGGTTGGCAGCTACAGTCCCATCAGGCCGGAGAGCTTTTCCATCCATGAATAATACGGCAGCAAACTTGCCCGGGCCCCAGCTCCCCAGTACAGAACGAAGCGTTGGCTCATCAACATGCAACATATTGGCGATCGGGGTAGCATTATCGGTTAATGAAATAATTGCTCCTACGTTCAGATCGCGATTTGGCCATCCGTCTAACCGCTTCCCGATGCCGGGAGAAAATGAATTATCCACGGTAGAATGACAGGAAGCGCATGTAATTCCAATAGACTGAAGTGAATTACCGTTGAAATTTCCCTTTACACCCACAACGGCATTTAGCTTCAACAATGCCAGCGTAATGGCGGGATCATCCAGGCTCAACGCACCCGACCGGATCCCTTCTACCACTGCAGCAGGCAAAGCTTCCGCATCTACTTTCAATCCCACAGCCAGGGCCTGACGGGGACTAACCCCCGCTCCAAAGCCGCCATTGACTGCTCCGGCTATCGCTTTATCCAGATGCAGCAGCCCGCTCCAGAAATCTTCATCCCCGAAACTATCAAATCGGAAAATGTTTTTGCCTTCATTTATTAACCCATGATCCGTCTTTGCCTGGCTGGTTTGATCAGGAGCCTGGTCTACTGTCTTGTATTTCTTACAATTTGCCAGCCCGATAATACCGGTAAACAACAGGAGGGGAATCAGCTTTCTCTTGACTCTCATGATAGAATATTTATAGGTTATCCTCCCGGGACGATGTCTACTTCTATACTTCGAATCGATATATACCTATATAGAGTTGCCTTTTACCGAAAGGTTACAGAAAAACCGGGTCAATTTTTGTAACCTTGGCATTGTATCAAGCTCTAATAAAAACCGGTTTGCTATGAACCACGATGAAGTAACTGAATCGATGGACTTGTCTGATGCAGATGTGGTCTCCAGGGTTTTACAGGGGGAGAAGAATCTCTATGCCGTCATTGTACGGCGCTATAATCAAAGGTTATACAGGATAGGAATGTCTTTCCTCAATGATGAGCAGGAAGTGGAAGATGCGATGCAGGTTGCGTATATTCATGCTTATGAAGGGCTGTCAAAATTTGCATTCAGGGCAAGTTTTTCCACATGGCTTTCCAGGATATTGATCAATGAAATTTTACTGCGGAAAAAAAAGAAGAGTAGAAATTTGCTTTTTGTATCCGAGAATTGGGAAAACAAGTCACCATACCAATCATACTCAGAAATGCAAACGCCTGCCACTACCATGATCAATACCGAACTGAAATCAATACTCGAAGGGGCCATCCGAAACTTGCCGGAAAAATACAGGACAGTTTTCGTCATGCGCGAGATTGAGAACATGAATGTGGAAGAAACACGGGAATGCCTTGCTATCAGCGGGATAAATGTAAAAGTGAGACTGAACCGGGCAAAGGCGATGTTGAGAAAATCGCTTCAGCATTATTACAGGAATGAGGATATTCTCCATTTTCACCTAACCCACTGCAACCGAATGGTTGAAGCCGTATTGAGCCGGGTAAACCAGTTTTGATTCATTCCCTGCTGCAAATTATATTCAAATTCCGTCTCCTCTTAATAATTTTTTACCTGCTTTTCTCCTTTTCATTTACGGGTCCATCTTAATGAAATAGATCCATACATTTATCCCGGCAATCCACTCAGTAACGGAGGCGGATCATCCATGAAATAATAATTTTAGGGTTAAAGTTTTTTAGTATGAAGGCAATCGGGAACACTCCTCTAGTAA
>DASUMO010000510.1:0-6498 GCA_036277695.1 Chitinophagaceae bacterium | reverse complement strand
CCAGTGTAAACAAACTGTCGTCCTCAATAAAACCTTCCAATTCATCGCCTACTACTACTTCCCCCACCCCGGCGGGGGTACCGGTAAAGATAATGTCGCCGATATTCACCGAAAAAAAATTGGATATATAGGAAACGATCTTGTCAAAACTATGGACCATGTTGGAAGAATTTCCCTGTTGCACCAGTTCCTTATTTTTATAAAGACAGAAATTAATGTCTTTTTTATTCTTGATATTGGTAAAGGGAATCCATTTCCCAATGACGGCGGAATTGTCCCATGATTTTGCTTTTTCCCAGGGCAAGCCTTTTTCCTTCAGTTCATTCTGGATATCCCTGGCGGTAAAATCGATACCAGCTGTCACGGCATCATAATATTTACTGGCGAACTTTTCCTGGATATATTTCCCGTTTTTACTGACGCGCAATACCAGCTCGCATTCGTAATGGAGTTCATTGGTAAATTCAGGGTAATAAAAAGGGGTATGAGGCTGGAGCAGGGCACTTTTGGGTTTCATAAAAATCACCGGCTCATCAGGTATCTCATTGCCTAATTCCTGGGCATGCGCAGCATAGTTACGGCCTACACAAAAAATCTTCATAAACAGGTGGGTTTGTTTTTTAAATACATCGGATACATTACTCACAGGGCTGTTTATCCCATATATTCATGGCAATCAGTATGTCTATTGGATTTAAAACCCGGTTCTTCGGTCAAATGGTGGCTTCCGGGAAAGGTCGGGCTGCTAAAGTAAGTAATACATCTGATTTGTCATAGTGAAAATTCTTTATTATTTACCTGGTTCATGGCTGCCGTGATGCCCTGAACTGCAAAGAGTTCAATGACCTCTACCGACTTTTCAATTTTAAGATTAACCAGCGGTTCTTCCTCTTTTTTCCATTTTCCCAAGACATAATCTGCCTGCATCCCCTTGGGATAATCATTGCCGATCCCAAATCTCAGTTTAGGATATTCCGTGGTACCCAGGGCTTCCTGCAGACTTTTGAGCCCATTATGACCCGCGTCGCTACCCCCCGGCCGCAGCCGTAATTTGGTTAGAGGCAGGGCTACATCATCTACCACCACCAGGCTGTTTTCCAGGGCAATTTTTTCCTTATCCATCCAATATTTCATGGCCCGCCCGCTCAGATTCATATAAGTAGTGGGACAAATGCAGACAAAGTTTTTGCCTTTCCATCGAATATCAGCAACATAAGCAAGCCGGTCCGTACGAAAAACGCCGCTATGTTTTTGAACAAAGGCATTCACCACATCAAAGCCTATATTATGCCTTGTATGGGCATATTCGTTACCGGTATTGCCCAGTCCGACCAGCAGGAATTTCATACTACGAAATACGCTAATGTTACCGAGAAATAGTTTTTTGCTATAAAAAACCCCGGCGCCGGCCGGGGTTATATAAAAATGTCGAAGTATTATTTTTTTCCTTTCGCAGCAGCTGCCGGGGCAGCGGCAGCAGGGGCCACTGCAGCTGCAGCCGGGGCTGCGGCACCCGGGGCAGGTGTAGTCGCTTCTTCCTGTTTCAATTGTCTTGTAAGAACCACCGACGCTATCGGGATGCGGGGCGAATTCAGGATCTCGTAATGTTCTTCTTTTACATCCTCTACCCTGATATTACCATTAAGATCCAGGTCATCAATGGCTACTTCGATTTGTTCCTTCAGGTATTTGGGATAGGTTTTTACTTTCAGCGATTTCATTTTCGTGATCAGTTTACCCCCGTCTTTCACACCTTTGGAAACACCGACAAATTTTAAGGGAATATCGGCGATCACTTTTTTATCTTCAACCAGTTCCAGCAGGTCAACATGAATCAGATGATCGTTTACCTTGTCGAACTGCAGGTCTTTGAGAATTGTCCTGTAAGCTTTGCCATCCACTTTTACTTCGGCAACCTGGAAACTTGGTGTGTATACTAAGTGCTTGAATGCAGCAGCAGGAGCATAGAAATTGATCTCCTGTGCACCCCCGTAAATTACACCAGGCACCAGTTCCTGAGAGCGGAGTTGCCGGGTGGCGGTCTTCCCGAATCCGGTCCTCAGTTGTCCTTCGATTGTAATTGTTTTCATTGTTTATATTGTTTTAATTGTTCCTATTTTTCCCTTCGTTGCGAATGAATAAAGAGACTGGTGATACTCTTGTTCTCAAATGCATTCCGGATCGCAACACCAAACAGTTCAGCCACCGAGATCACTTTGATCTTTGGGCTGTCTTTTTTTAACGGTATGGTATCACAAACTACCAGTTCTTCCAGCACGCTGTTCTCAATGTTTTCATAGGCCTTTCCACTCAAAACGGGGTGGGTGATCAACGCCCTTACACTTCGGGCTCCTTTTTCTTTCAGGAGGCCTGCGCTTTTGGCCAGGGTACCGCCGGTATCGCAGATATCATCTATAATAACGACATCTCTGTCGGCAACATCCCCGATTACTACCATGCTGGCAATCTCGTTCGCTCTTTTCCGGTGCTTATCGCAGATAACCATTTCCGCGTTGAAATAGCTGGCGATTTCCCGGATTCGGTTGGTAGCCCCTACATCAGGGGCCGCAAAGGTAAGGTTTTCGAGCTTGAGATTTTCTATATAAGGTATAAAAACAGCGTGGCTATCGAGGTGATCCACGGGAATATCAAAATAACCCTGGATTTGCGGGGCGTGTAAGTCCATGGTTATCACTCGGTCTGCACCGGCGGCTACCAGCATATTGGCTACCAGCTTACTGCCAATGGCTACCCGTGGCCGGTCTTTCCTGTCCTGCCGGGCATATCCATAATAGGGAATAACGGCGATGACCTTGTAAGCAGAAGCCCGCCGGGCGGCATCGATCATCAACAAGAGTTCCATCAGGTTTTCGGCGGGTGAAAAAGTGCTTTGGACGAGGAAAACATAGTCACCGCGTACACTTTCCAAAAAAATGGGTGAGATTTCACCATCACTAAAACGCTGAATATTGACTTTCCCGGGTATGGTCCCGAACCGTTTACAAATATGTTCGGTGAGCTGCTGAGAGCCGGTACCGGAAAAAATTTTAGCAGATTGCATGGCTGAAAAATGTGCGGCGAAGATACTGATTCAGGTTTCGCAGAAGCAAAAAAAATAGCCATCACTGGCTATACAAAATCATTGAATATTTCCATGCAATACCCGGATTTAAACAGGATATGTCTGGTGTTTCGCTTAGCGAAGTACCACGGCAGGAGTGGGTTTTACACTCATGGCAGTCTTCTCTACCGGAATAACCGGCTCCTCGCTGATATCAGCGGGACTGGCATTGCAACTGTAGAATAAAGCGGAACAAATAAAAATGGAAAACATCAGGACAACCACATAAACACCGGCGAAGAAGAGGATAGGATGTAAGGCCCCCATGGGCGTAAAGGCTTTGGTTTTCATAAACACCAGATTTTATAGTTTTTCAATAGGTGGATTTTATCTGCATCGCTACCACTTTGTGGTATTGATTGGGATAAAATTATTGGCTAAATTGAATACATGCAAGAGCACAACTACTCAATAAAGCAATGGGCAAAGGACGATAGGCCAAGAGAAAAATTACGAATGAAAGGTGCAGAAAACCTCAGCCATGCAGAATTGCTGGCCATCCTGATCAACCATGGAACGAGGACCCGTTCAGCCCTGGACCTGGCCCGTGATATATTGCAACTGGGAAAGAATAACCTGGTCGAACTCGGGAAACTGTCCGTAAGGGACCTGATGAAAGTGAAAGGAATCGGGGAAGCCAAAGCCATAACCATAGCCGCTGCACTGGAGCTGGGTCGCCGGAGGCAGTCCCTGGGAGCCCTGGAAAAGCCTGTTGCTGGCTCCAGTCTTGAGATCGCCGCCTTCCTGCAACAGCAGTTAAAGGACCTGCAAAGAGAAGTATTCGGCGTTGTTTACCTGAACAGGGCCAATAAGGTCAATCATTTTGAAATCGTCAGTGAAGGTGGTATTACCGGGACGGTAGCTGATCCCCGTGTCATCTTACGCAAAGCGTTGGAAGAAAATGCGGTAAATATTATACTCTGCCATAACCATCCTTCCGGAAGCCTGAAACCCAGCAGATCCGATGAGCAACTCACCCAAAAGATAAAACAAGCGGCCTCTTATCTTGATATAAGAGTCCTGGATCATATTATTGTGAGTGACGATGGTTATTATTCATTTGCGGATGAAGGACTGATCTAGCTATCAAAATGAAGAGTTTTTCCACCCAGCATTATGAGAATAAAACGTTTTTTAATCGTTTTCTTCTCTTGGTTCTTGCCCCTGGAAGAAGGATATTTGTTAACTGATTAATCATGTTTAACGAAACAGTAGCCTAATAACCAGTAACAGGGTAAAAGGAATAGGGATATAGCTGTTAGGTCTGCAAACTTTGCGGACTACGGATATTTTATCAGTACAAAATTGGTAGGTTGGTAGGAGGGGGAGGGAGGGCCCCGCCAAGGGGAAAACAGAGTTGGGAAATTTATCCCAACTACCAGATCAATTTTAATTTCTTCGTCTTAAAACCTGCACAACTAGATAAAACCTAATCACCCAAATTTTCAAATCCACGATGCAAAAAAAATTTTAACTCCACAACTTATACTTTCATTGCCGATCAGGCCTGCGCAGTAGGTCCGCCAAAATTCAACGGCAACTGGATTTCCTCCAGGTCTTTTATTGTACCATTCACCGCTTCGTATTTCTGTATATTCTCCGTGATCGCTTTCATAAATCGTTTGGCATGCTGCGGAGTGAGAATAATCCTTGATTTTACCCGGCTTTTGGGTGTACCGGGCATTACATTGACAAAATCAATCACGAATTCAGCATGGGAATGTGTAATGATCGCAAGGTTGGCATAACTGCCTTCTGCTACTTCCTCAGATATCTCGATATTGATTTGGTTGGGAGCCGGTTGTTGATCTGCCATAAAAAGTATTTAATCGTTCATTTGTTAAGGTGTTCGAATAATTCAACCAATACAGATTCCGGATTTATCGAAAAAGCATCAATGCTACCCACGCCAGAAATATCCTTGATGCCTTTGAATTCTTTCTGGATAGTCGACCAATTCAATTTCAGTTTTTTAAATGCCTTTGTCGTTGCATCGGAATAAAAATAGTCCGACACCAGGTCAAACTGTCGCAACTCGGATTGCACATAGTTCTCGGAAACATACCCTAAATCGGATTTATATCTTTTATAGAGACTAAACCGGGGTCCTGTTGATACCACCTGGAAATAAACTTTTTCACCTGAGTTAAGATGCTTTCCGTAAATAAATTTGACATCGTGAAGTATATCAAATGCCAAATCCTTCTTGATTACAAAAGAATCAACCTCTCCCGGCAATTTTACAAGGGGCATATTGCGGTTGGCAGTTGAAGTGAACTCGACTTCCTGGTTATACGTATTGTAGCGGACATCAATATTGTATCCCTTTTCAGCTGGGGAAAATATATCACCGTTATGTTTATCGCCATACAGGTAAGGGCTCCCCTTTACTTTGTAAGTTCCCACTAATTTATATACCCCCTCACCCAGTTTCTCGCGAAAAAGACGGCTATGATTTATAGCGGGGTCGGTCCAGCCCTGGCCGAAACAGGCTACACCACAACAAAAAATGAATAAAAAGAAAATGATTATACGGTTTAATAAGATCATGGGATAATTATTTATTCAAAAATTGAAAGATTGTTTTCATCACAGCTTCCGGGTTGCTCGCATAGGCGTCTCTATTGGTCATGGTTGAAATATCTTTAATGCTTTTAAACTCTTTTGTGAGATCGCTGAGGTTCTGCTTTAATTTTTTCAACTTTTTGGTCTCCGCATCATAATAAAAATAATCGCTGGCCAGTTCAAATTGGCGGAGTTCAGACTGGATATAATTTTCTGAAACATATCCCAGGCTGGATTTATATCTTTTATAAAGGCTATACCGCTGTCCAGACTCAACGACCTGCAGGTAAGATTTATCCGAAGAGCCGAGCAGAGGCCCGTAAATAAATTTTAGATCCCGCGGAATAGCTGGGTTCTCCTTTATTTTCAGGGTAAATGAGTCTACATCACCGGTTTCCTTAGTCAATGCTGTTGCAGGATTGGATGTGGAATAAAATTCAATTTCCTGGTTATAAGTGTTATATCCTATCTTAATATTATACGCTTTTTCGGTAGGGGTAAAAAGATCAGCTTCATGTTTACCGCCAAACAAATATGGGCTACCCTTTACCTTATAGGTGCCCACTTGTATAAAAACGCCTTCCCCAACACGCTCCGTAAGTAAGCGGTTATGATTAAGGGCCGGGTCCGTCCATCCGCGGCTGTCGGGCGCACTGGCAACCATAGTATTGGAGTTGGCAGATAATGCAACAGGTTGAGCAAACGTAACAGAATCGCTTAGTACGCCCGCAGCAAAAAGGAAAAATATACAATGCTTATTCATTGTGCTGGTTTAAGCGACTAAAAGTACTAAAAAAACACCCACCTGCATG
>DASUMO010000509.1:0-6129 GCA_036277695.1 Chitinophagaceae bacterium | reverse complement strand
TGCCCAGTTTTTTGATACTGCTAATGGTGTCCACAAAAGTTTTTACATGCTTATCTTTCTTATCGCCTTCCACCGCTTCCAGTTTGTCGAGTAACTGCAGCATGGGTTCCAGTTCCCTTTTTTTGCGCTCTTTCACGATTTGCTTGACCACTTTCCAGATATCTTTCTCGGCTGAAAAATATTCTTTTCGTTCTCCCGGTAACAATACTCTTTCCACCAGTCCCCAATTGATCAGCTCGCGGATATTCATATTGGTGTTGCCGCGGCTGATGTCCAGTTCGTCCATGATATCATCCTGCGTGAGAGGATCGGGACTTACCAGGAGCAGGGCATGGATCTGCGCCATGGTCCGGTTAATCCCCCAATGGGTACCAAAAGCGCCCCAGCTGCTGATGAATTGTTGCTTGCCTTCGTGGAGTTTCATGATCCAAAGCTAAATCCTGTTTTCGAATTTTCAAAACTTTTTGAAAATAAATTTTTAGGAAAAGGCGCGCCTGGATCCATTCTTCATTCTGGGGTTGCCAGGTCCGGGTAAAAACCTGGCTGTTAATGAAGGGTATATAACCGCTATCACTTTAATTCCGCGATATCCGTACCCGGGCTACCCGGTTTTTTCTTTCCCAGGTATTCGGGGAGATCCATACCCGCCATATCAAAAACATCTTTCAACGGCGGTACCGCTTTATAGAGGCCGCTCATAAAATTAGCGGTGGAGTGCCCGTCGCCGTTATGGCCGCCACCATCCCAAACCGTCACCTTGTCGATCTTAATATTCTTGATCGCTTCCGTTTGCATTTTTACCAGTTCCGGTAATTTATCCACGATCAGCAGCAGCACGGCATCCTTTGGATTATTGCCTGCCGATTTCACAATCCGCTCCAGTCCCTCGGCCTGTTTGGTAAGGATCTCGTACATACCTCTTGCTTCCGCTTCCAGTTTGGCAAAAATCGCATCGGCTTCACCCTTGGCTTTTTCCCGCATCTGTTCCGCATCGGCCTGGGCTTCGATGATCAGTTTTTGTCTTTGTATATCTGCAGCTACCACGATGGTGGCATTCTGAGCCGCCCGGTCTCTTTCGGCCCTGGCATCTTCCGCTTTTTTTTCTGCTTCGTAAGCTTCTACCAGTGCTTTTGCGGCCTGCACCTTTTCAGCTGCTATCGCCTTTTTCAAAGCTTCAGCTTCCCTTTCCCTGCGTGCCGAATCTGAATTGGCGATCTCAATCTTCGATAAGTTTTCACCCTGTACCGCAATGGCATTGGCTTCGGCCATTTTTACGCGGGTATCTCTTTCGGCTTCAGCCTTACCAATATTTTCATCCCGGTTTGCGCCGGCAATCTGGATTTCTTTTTCTTTCAGGGCCAGTGCTACATTGATATCGCGGTCCCTCACCGTTTCGGCAACTTTTATATCACGTTCCTTATCGGCGGTGGTTTTACCGATCTCACCCGTTCTTTCCTGTTCGGCCACGCGGATCTTGGCTTCATTGATCGCTTTAGCCGCGGCTTCTTTACCCAGGGCATCGATATAACCGCTTTCGTCTTTGATATCGGTTACGTTTACATTGATCATCTTTAAGCCGATCTTGTTCAATTCGGCTTCCACGTTGCCGGCAATATTGGCCAAAAACTTATCCCGGTTATTATTGATCTCTTCTATATCCATCATGGCAACTACCAGGCGCATTTGCCCCAGGATAATATCTTTTGCCAGGTCATGAATTTGCGGACGCTGCATTCCCAGCAAACGTTCCGCCGCATTCTGCATCACCGCCGGTTCTGTTGATATACCAACCGTAAACCGGGAGGGGACATCCACCCTGATATTTTGTTTACTCAGGGCGCTGGTAAGATTTACTTCCAGCGAAATAGGAGTGAGGTCAAGAAAAGAATAATCCTGGATAATGGGCCATATAAAAGCAGCTCCACCATGGATACATTTCGCGGTCCGGCTTCCGTCCGTGCCTTTACCTACTTTTCCGTACACTACAAGTATCCTGTCGGATGGACAACGTTTGAAACGACGGAACATGGAATACACCAGTATAAAAAAGAACAGCACCGACGCGGCGACGACTAACAAAAGATTTTCTGCCATAAGTATAGATTAAATAGGTGATTAGGAAAGTTTGGTAGTAACCAGTAAAATGCTGTCATTGATCACATCGAGCACCTTCACCAGTTTGCCTGTTGCAATCTGCAATTCATCATCAGTTAAAGCCTGGAGTTCATGCAGGGAACCCTGTACTTTTACATGCACTTTTCCCAAACCACCGCGGCTGGCCGGGATGACAAGATAAGTTTCCGCAACCGAACCGATCGCGTTTTTTACCTGCAGCGTGCCGCTTTGGCGGAGCCTGCTCATGCTGCGAAACAAGAGCATCATCATGAAAACGACCAGCGTACCGGCCAGTATGGCGACCCCGATCGTGACTGCTTTGTTGGTATTGCCTTTGATCAGGGCAATACCAGTCCAGCCGAAAATTGTAAAGAAAGCGATCATGTTCTTGATAGTAAAAAACCCATGGGCAATGCCACTATCGTCACCAACTGCTTCCTCCGCGTCACCAAAGGATTCACTTCCATCCCCGCTGGTAAAGGACAGAATAGTTTGAACCAGGAAAAGTAAGGAGAAGAGCAGGGCAATTACCCAGAAAATTTTTTCAAAACCCTGCATGGATTGCCACCAGGTAGAAAGGTCAAGCAGTTTCATGTTGGAATTGGTTTGATTGTTTTGGTGTTCGAATATAGGAAGAAAGCGGATAGTTGAGACCTGCTTATGTAATCAATTTACAGCTTGCTTCTTCTTCCGTAAATTGCCCCATGAAAAGAATTTTGCTACTGCCGCTTCTGGTATTTTCCCTTGTAACCAATGGCCAGTTCCGACCCTTCCGTTTTGCCTTTATTTCCGATACTCATATTGGATCTCCCAATGGCGCGGCCGAAGAAGACCTGCGCCGAACGGTCAGAGATATTAATAATTTAAAGGATATTGCCTTTGTTGTGCTTACGGGCGATATTACCGAACTCGGTACCAATGAAGAACTAAAGCTGGCCAAACAAATCCTCGATAGCCTTTATATACCCTGGTATATCATACCCGGTAATCATGATACAGGATGGAGCGAAAGCGGCGGCGTTATGTTCACCACCATTTTTGGTAATGATAAGTTTAGTTTTGAGCATGAAGGCATCCGATTCCTGGGTTGTGCATCCGGGCCCTATGTCCGGATGAGTGACGGGCATGTCCCGCGTGATGCTGTAAACTGGCTGGAGAAAGAACTAAATACATTGAAGAAAGGCCAGCCTGTTATTTTTTTGAATCATTATCCCATCGATAATGGCCTGGACAATTGGTATGAAATAACGGACCGGCTCCGCCACCATAATACGCAGGCTATACTTTGCGGTCATGGACATGCCAATAAAGCCATGGACTTTGAAGATATACCCGGTGTGATGGGCCGTTCTAACCTGAGAGCCAGGGCATCTGCCGGCGGCTATAACCTGGTGGATGTTCGCCCCGACTCCCTGGTATTTACCGAGAGAAATCCTGTTACCAAAACAGAACGGCGATGGACAGCTGTAAAAACAGGACTTCGTAATTATGATAGGGACAAGAAATTTCCCCGCCCGGACTATACAGTCAACAAAACCTATAGTAATAAGGTTTCGGTTGCCTGGGAATATTCCTCCGATGCCAATATCATTTCTACCCCTGCCTATAGTAATAAAAAAATTGTAGTAGGAAACCAGAAAGGCGAGATGTTGTGTTTTGAGATGCCTGCCCATAATAGAAAATGGAGCTTTTCCACAGGGGGCTCTATTTTTTCCTCACCAGCTATTGCGGGTAATAAGCTGGTCTTTGGTTCAGGTGATGGGTTTGTGTATTGCCTGGATCTTGAAAAGGGTAAAGAGATCTGGAAAATACAAACAGGGGCTGCCGTCTTAGGCTCCCCATTAGTAAATGGTGATACGGTTTTTATCGGGGGCAGTAACAAATCATTTATGGCCCTGGATGTAAACAAGGGAAATATCATTTGGACTTACAAAGGCCTCGAAGGTCCCGTGGTGAGTAAACCCCTATTGTATCAAGGCAAGATCATATTTGGTGCCTGGGACCGGCACCTCTATGCATTGAGCAGTTCCGGTGGCGAATTGAACTGGAAATGGAATAATGGATCCGGCATCCGTAACTATTCACCCGCAGCCTGTATACCGGTCGCCAGTGAGGGATTGGTTTATATCGTAGCACCCGATCGTTTTATTTCGGCGATCGACGCCAACACCGGCGCAACCGTTTGGAGGAATAATGATACCCGGGTCCGGGAATCAATCGGGATTTCCGAAAATGGCCAGTGGATCTATGGTAAAACCATGCAGGATACTATTGCGGCCTACCGGCATAACCGGAATAAACAAGATGCCGCCTGGAAAATGCATGCGGGTTTTGGATATGAGCATGTGCCATCTATGCTGCTGGAAAAAGATGGCCTGGTCTATTTTGGGACAAAGAATGGCCTGGTCTATTGTATTGATCCGACCAGCAGGTCAATAAATTGGATATGGAAGATTGATAATTCGATGGTCAATACTGTAAACGTATTGGATAAAAATAGCCTGCTGGCTGCTACCATGGATGGAAAAATAGTGTTGCTGAAGATGAAGTAGCGTTAACTAATCAGATGAAACAGTTGACTTATTACCCGCAACCTTTTTACTGAGCCAGGTATTGAGGAAGGCCAGGATTCCAAGACCCAGGGCCACAAAACTGATTCGCTGTAAAAGCAGATGAGCTTCATCCAGGAATTGTAATACAAAACTGAATAACAGAAAGCTAATCCCCGTAACAAAAAAAAGTGAGGTCCACGAAAACCCCTTTATTTCCTGGTCTTCCATAGGTTACATTTATCACTTATGTATAACGGCATAGCACCTGAAGTATTTTACCCGTTCTAATTTTTTCTGGATAAAAATAACATCAATAATATGGCCAGACCAGTCTTTTAAACATAAAAAAAGCTACTGATAAGTAGCTTTACTAAATTGTTTCCCGGAATTTTACTTACAAGAGCATATTGATTGGATTTTCCAGGAGTTTTTTAAAAGTTTGCAGGAAGGCCGCGCCGGTTGCACCATCCACGCTGCGATGATCACAACTCAATGTTATTTTCATCACATTACTCACTGCAAATCCTTCTCCTTTTTTAACCACCACTTCTTTGATACGGCCCACTGCCATAATACAACTGTCGGGGGGATTGATGATCGCCGTAAATTCTTCAATATCCATCATACCCAGGTTGGAGATGGTAAACGTATTTCCTGTGAATTCATTTGGCTGTAATTTTTTATTCCTGGCTTTGCCGCTGAGCTCCTTGCTTTCGGCGGCGATCTGCGGCAGGGTTTTCTGGTCGGCAAAACGAATTACGGGAACAATCAGTCCGTCTTCAATTGCTACCGCTATGCCAATGTGAATATGATGATGACGGCGGATTTTATCACCCATCCAGGAAGCATTGACTGCGGGATGCTGGCGAAGCGCTAACGCTGCAGCTTTTACAACAATATCATTGAAACTGATCTTTACCGGGCTGGCTTCATTCAACTGGGTTCTCGCGGTAATTGCATTATCCATGTTGATCTCCATGGTCAAATAAAAATGCGGAGCTGAGAACTTACTTTCAGCCAGCCGCTTGGCAATTATATTCCGGATTTGTGAATTAGGTATATCAGTATGTCCTTCTTCACCACGAACCGGGCTAAAAGCCGGAACAGCTGCAGCCGGTTTCTCGGTAGTTATTTCGGGAGCAGCCTTCGCGGCAGGTGCTGCCGAAGGAGTATAATTGTCAATGTCTGCTTTAATGATCCTTCCGCCATCGCCACTGCCCTGCACCAGTTTAAGATCAACTCCTTTTTCACGGGCCAATTTTTTTGCCAGCGGGGAAGCTTTCACCCGGCCATTTCCTGTAGAAGATGAAGCTTCTTCTTTGGATTCCTCTGCCTTTTCATCCTGGGCTTGTTCAACTTTTGCCGTTTCCTTTTTGCCTTCTGTCTTTGTTCCTCCCTTTATTGCTGAAACGATTGCGTCAACATCAACTTTATCTTTTTCCCCGATAATACAAAGCAGATC